>CAIYZZ010000242.1 GCA_903930805.1 uncultured Rhodocyclaceae bacterium
GCATTCTGGTCGCCGTGCCAATCCGGTAGTCCGGCGTGGTGGCCGGCGATCAGGTAGGCGAGAATCCGGCCCGGTGGGCCGAGCTTCTTGACGGCATACAGAGCGCCGGCGGTCGAATGGTTGCGCGGACCACTTTCGATGTGTGCTTCGGGATCAAAGGTATTGCGCCGAATCATCGATTGGAAGGCCGGGGCATATTTGCCCAGGTCGTGCCACAAACCAGCCAATCGCCCCCACTCTTCCCCAAGGGAGCGCGTAAAGCAGGCTGCAAGTGCAGACACGCCTGCCAAATGCTCATCCAGAGGATGAAGTACCCAGTCTTCCCCGTCCTTGCGTACATGCGCGATGTAATCCATCTTCTCTCCCACTGCGATGTCACCATCCTACCCACCACCTGGCGCACCAGTTGAGCCTGCAAAACAAGATCACGAAAAAAGTCGGCGCTGGCAGGACGGCGTAACCAGCGGTAATGATGACGGCAATTCCCGTTTATCGGCAGGGTTTTTGCCCCAGCCTGATCGGTTAGAATTTCCCGCTTTGCAGCATTGCCAACGGCCATGAACGCCCGCCTCAGGGAAATCCCCTACAACACCACCTCGTTCTCCGACCGCGAGATCGTCATCCGCCTGCTGGGTGAAGACATGTGGACGGTGCTGCACGATCTGCGCAGCCAGCGGGTCACCGGCCGTTCGGCGCGCATGCTGTACGAGGTGCTCGGCGACATCTGGGTGGTGCGGCGCAATCCCTACCTCGAGGATGACCTGCTGGCCAGCCACGAGCGCCGCAATGCGCTGATCACGGCGCTGAAGCACCGGCTCACCGAAATCGAGAAACGCCGCGCCGGCAATGCCGCCGTGGCGCAACTGCTGGCGGCCGCGCAAACAGCGGTAGCGGATTTTGAACAATGGTTCGCTGCCACGGCCACGCTGCGCAAGCAGGTGTTGCAGCGCCTGTCGCGCCACACCCGCAAGGACAACATCGGCTTCGACGGCCTCTCCCGCGTTGCGCATGTGACGGATGCTACCGACTGGCGCGTCGAATACCCGTTTGTCGTGCTCACGCCTGACACCGAGGCCGAGGTGGCGCTGCTGGTGCGCGGCTGCATCGAACTCGGCCTGACCATCATTCCGCGCGGCGGCGGCACCGGCTATACCGGCGGCGCCGTGCCGCTGTCGCCACGTTCCGCGGTCATCAACACCGAGAAACTCCTCGACATTGGCCCGGTAACGGAAACCACCTTGCCCGGTGTCGCACGCACTTACACCACGATTCACACCGGTGCGGGTGTCGTCACGCGCCGCGTCATGGAGCGCGCCGAAGAGGCAGGCCGCATCTTCGCCTGCGACCCGACCTCGGCCGACGCCTCCTGCATCGGCGGCAATATCGCCATGAACGCCGGCGGCAAAAAGGCCGTGCTGTGGGGCACGGCGCTCGACAACCTCGCCTCATGGAAAATGGTGGACGCGCAAGGCGCCTGGCTCGAAATAGAACGCATCGGCCATAACCTGGGCAAGATCCACGAACAGGAAACCGCCACATTCAGGCTTAAACACCTCGGCGATGATGGCCGACTGACGAGCGAAGAAACCCTTGCCATTCCCGGCGCCACTTTCCGCAAGACCGGACTGGGCAAGGATGTCACCGACAAGTTTCTCGCCGGCCTGCCCGGCGTGCAGAAGGAAGGCTGCGACGGCCTGATTACCTCGGCGGTGTGGATCCTGCACAAGATGCCGCCGGTGACGCGCACTGTCTGCCTCGAATTCTTCGGCCAGGTGCGCGATGCCGTGCCGAGCATCGTCGAGATCACCAACTATTTCAAGCCGGGTGGTGCGGGCTTGGTCGCGGGTGTGCAACTCGCTGGCCTCGAACATCTCGACGAGCGCTATGTGAAGGCGGTGGGTTACGCGACGAAAGCCAAGCGCCACGGCCGGCCGAAGATGGTGTTGATCGGCGATATCGTTGGCGCCGACGCAGACGCGGTGATGTACGCTACCTCGGCCGTGGTGAAGATGGCCAACGCGCGGGGCGGCGAAGGCTTCATCGCCGTCAGCCCCGAAACGCGCAAGCAGTTCTGGCTCGACCGCGCCCGCACGGCGGCAATCTCGCGCCACACCAACGCCTTCAAGGTCAATGAAGACGTAGTGATACCGCTGCCGCGCATGGGCGATTATTGCGACGGCATCGAGCGCTTCAACATCGAGCTGTCGATCCAGAACAAACTCGCCTTGTGCGATGCGCTGACGGAATTCCTTAACGGCGAACTGCCGCTGCATGTCGGCGACGCCGGCCTTTCGGGTCGCGCGCTGATCGGCGACCGCCGCGATCTCGCGCTGGCCGCCGTCGCCGAGGTGCGCGACCGCTGGCAGGGGTTGCTCGACAACCTCGACCAGCACTTCTCCGGCCTACAGGACTACTCGCTGCGTGTCTCGTGGAAAACGGAACTCAAACCACTGCTCGAGGAAATCTTCGCCGGCGACGCCTACGGACCGACGCGCGAACGCATCGGGGCAATTCACAAGCGGGTGTTGAAGGGTCGCGTTTTCGTCGCCCTGCACATGCATGCCGGCGACGGCAACGTGCACACCAACATCCCGGTGAACTCCGACAATTACGCCATGCTGCAAACGGCCTACCACACCGTCGAGCGCATCATGGCGCTGGCGCGGTCTTTGGGCGGCGTGATCTCCGGCGAACACGGCATCGGCATCACCAAGCTCGAATTCATGAGCGAGGAAGAAATTCGTCCCTTCCGCGAATACAAGCAGCGCATCGACCCAACGGGCCATTTCAACCAGGGCAAGTTGATGGCTGGCGCCGATTTGCGCAACGCCTACACACCCTCGTTCGCGCTGCTCGGTATCGAATCGCTGATCATGGAGCAGTCGGCCATCGGCCGCATTGCCGATTCCATTAAAGACTGCTTGCGCTGTGGCAAGTGCAAGCCGGTGTGCTCGACGCACGTACCGCGCGCCAATCTGCTCTACTCACCCCGCAACAAGATTCTCGGCGTCGGGCTGCTCATCGAGGCTTTCCTCTACGAAGAACAAACGCGACGCGGCATCTCGCTCAAGCATTTCGAGGAATTCTCCGACGTCGCCGATCACTGCACGGTCTGTCACAAGTGCATCAAGCCCTGCCCGGTCGACATCGACTTCGGCGACGTGTCGATCGCCATGCGCGACTTCCTGCGCACGCAGGGCAAGAAAAAGTTTGTCCCTGCCACCCAGCTGGCGATGGCCTTCCTCTCGGCTACCGACCCGACCACCATCAAGACGATGAAGGCCGGCATGATCGACTTGGGTTACCGCGCCCAGCGGCTCGGCCATGCTTTCGCCAAAACACTGGGGCTGACGCAAAACACCGTGCGCCACCCGCCGGCTTCGCTCGGCAGGCCAGACCTCAAAATGCAGGTGATCCATTTTCTCAACAAGCCGATGCCGGCCAAGGTGCCGCTACGCACCGCGCGTGCACTGCTCGACATCGAGGATGGCGCGATGATCCCGGTGATTCGCGACCCACAGCGTGCGGTCGAACCTGGTAACGAGGGCGATGCCGTCTTCTACTTCCCCGGCTGCGGTTCGGAACGCCTGTTTTCGCAGGTCGGACTCGCAACGCAGGCGATGCTCTGGCACGTCGGCGCCACCACGGTGCTGCCGCCAGGCTACCTGTGCTGCGGTTATCCGCAGACCGCCGGTGGTGACGAAGCAAAAGGCCAGGCCATCACGACGGCGAACCGCGTGCTGTTCCATCGTGTCGCCAACACACTTAACTATCTCGACATCAAGACGGTGATCGTGAGTTGCGGCACTTGCATGGACCAGCTGCTGAAGTACGAATTCGAACGCATCTTTCCCGGCTGCCGGCTGCTCGATATCCACGAATATCTGCTGGAAAAAGGGGTGAAGCTCGACGGCCTGCAAGGAACCCGATATCTCTACCACGATCCCTGCCACACACCAATGAAGTTGCATGACCCGCTCAAGGTTGCCAGTACGCTGCTGGGCAAGCCGGCGCTGCTCTCCGACCGTTGCTGCGGCGAATCGGGCACGCTGGCAGTGACGCGCCCTGACGTGTCGACACAGGTACGCTTCCGCAAGCAACAGGAAATTGAAGCCGGCGTGGCTCAGCTGCAAAAAGTCGGCGCTGGCGGGACGGCAAACGCCACGACAAAAATCCTCACCTCCTGCCCGAGCTGCCTGCAAGGCCTGTCGCGCTACCGCGAGGATGCCAGCATCGAAGCCGATTACATCGTCGTCGAACTCGCGCGGCACATTCTCGGCAAGGACTGGCTGAATAGCTATGTGCGCACTGCCAACGCCGGCGGCATCGAACGCGTGCTGCTCTAGCATTGCGCCTTGACCACCGTTAAGCTAACAAGCTACTTGTCTTTAACGCGGAGACTGGCGTGTGCGGCATTGCAGGTGAACTGAGATTCGACGGCGTGCGGCCTGACTTGGCCGTCATCGAGCGCATGAACACACAGCTGGCGCGACGCGGGCCCGATGGAGCGGGAACCTGGCAGGATGGCCCCGTGGCTTTCGGTCATCGTCGGCTGGCAATCATCGACCTGTCAGAGCGTTCGCGCCAGCCGATGGTCGATGCCGCGCTCGGACTCGCCCTCGTCTTCAACGGCACGATCTACAACTACCCCGAGCTGCGCACGGTGCTGCACGGCCTCGGCCACTCATTTTTCTCGGACGGCGATACGGAAGTCATCTTGCGCGCCTATGCCGAATGGGGCGAAGCCTGCGTCGATCGCCTGCATGGTGCGTTCGCCTTCGCCCTGTGGGACGGGCGTCAGCAGCGCCTGCTTCTCGCGCGTGATCGCCTCGGTATCAAGCCGCTGTATTTTTCCCAAACACCAAACCATTTTCGCTTTGCCTCGAATCTACAGGCACTGCTGGCTGCAGGCGAGGTCGATACGGCAATCGATGCGGTGGCGCTGCACCATCAATTCACGCTGCACGCGGTTGTGCCGGCACCGCATACGGTTATCCGGGGCGTCCGCAAGCTGGAACAGGGCACGACACTCACGCTCGATGTGACGGGACAAGCCACAGAGCGGCGTTACTGGTCCTTGCGCGCGCAGCGACCAGCCATTCCCCTCACCGAGCAGCAATGGACCGAGGCCATCCACGCGGCACTGCGTGACGCCGTGAAAAAACGGCTCGAAATCGCCGACGTCAAGGTCGGCGTGCTGCTTTCCGGCGGGCTGGATTCCTCGCTGCTGGTAGCCCTGCTCGCCGAGCAGGGCGCGCATGACCTGATGACCTTTTCGATCGGCTTCGAGGATCATCCCGAGGAAAAGGGCCACGAGTTCGAATACTCGGATACCGTCGCCGACTATTTCGGCACGCGCCATCACAAATTCAGCATCCCCAACGCCGAAGTGCTGCGCCGCATGCCCGAGGCGGTCGATTGCATGGCCGAACCGATGGTGAGCCAGGATGTGGTGTCGTTCTATCTGCTTTCCGAGCAAGTGTCACAAACAGTAAAAGTGGTGCAAAGCGGGCAGGGCGCGGACGAAGTGTTCGCAGGCTATTCGTGGCACCCGAAGATGGCAGCAGAGCAGGGCCCTTACCTCGAACGCTTGCGCCGTCACTACTTCGACCGCGACCACGACGAATTTGCCGCGATGATCGAGTTACCGTACCAGGTCGGCGACGTGACCGCTGATCTGCTCGAAGCAAAGCTGAACGAGCCCTTTGCCGACGAATTCATCGACCAGATGCTGCGCGCCGAGGCGACGCTGCTGATCACCGACGACCCGGTGAAACGCGTCGACAACATGACCATGGCCTGGGGGCTGGAGGCGCGCGTGCCCTTCCTCGACCATCAGCTCGTCGAGCTGGCGGCGCAGATGCCGTCGGAACTCAAGTTGAAAAGCAATGGCAAGCATGTGCTAAAGCAGATCGCGCGCGGCCTGCTGCCTGACGCGGTGATCGACCGGCCCAAGGGCTATTTCCCCATGCCGGCCTTGAAGTTCGTGCGCGGCGAGTTCCTCGAGTTCATGCGCGACATCCTCGATGCGCAGGCCTGCCGGCAGCGCGGCATTTACCAGCGCGCCTACGTCGAGAAATTATTGGCCGAACCGGAAAAACACCTGACACGCATTCAGGGCAGCAAGCTCTGGCATCTGGCACTGCTGGAGTTCTGGTTGCAGCGGAACGTCGACGGCAAATGCTGAGGCAAGAAGTTGCTATGCTCATGGTTGTCATCCCTAGCAGCAGCAACAACGATTGTTTACGTTCTGACCGGCTCTCTGGGCCGTAAGGCACCGTTCCGCCAGCGCCGACTTTTTCAACTTAACTCAGGATCACACACCATGTTCACAGGCATCGTCGCCACCACCGGCAAGATCACCCACCTGCAACCGCTTGAGCAGGGTTTGCGGCTCACCGTCGAGGCGCCCGGCCTCAAGCTGGCCGATGTCGCGCTGGGTGATTCCATCGCCCACGGCGGTGTCTGCCTGACGGTAATCGCCAAGAAAAAGAACAGCTATCAGGTCGATGTGTCGAAGGAGACGCTCGACTGCACGGTCGGCCTCAAAACACTGGGCGGCGAAGTCAATCTCGAAAAGGCCATGCGCCTCTCCGACTTCATCGGCGGTCACCTGGTATCAGGCCATGTCGATGGCGTTGGCAAGGTGGTGAAATTCGAGCCGATCGGCGAATCGCATGAGCTGGTGATCAAGGCGCCGAAGGCAATCGCCAAGTACATCGCACGCAAGGGATCGATTACCGTCAATGGCGTGTCGCTGACGACGAACACAGTCAAAGGCCGCAAGTTTTCGATCAACCTGATCCCGCATACGGTGTCCGTAACCACGCTGAAACACCTTGAACCGGGCAGTCCGGTCAACCTGGAAATCGACCTGATCGCGCGTTACGTCGAGCGGATGCTGAACGCCTAGTTACTGCCCTGCACCGCCGGCATCGTGATTCTGATGTAGGTGGAAGTATTGCCTGGCCATGGCACCATGGATGGCGGCAAGATCGCTCTGTACCTGGTCAAGATATTCATGCAGCACCGCAGGCGGCAAATCGTTGAGCTGCATGCCCTCCAGGCGACGCCAAGCCTGACGCACCTGCTTCATTGCGGCGACGTGGTTGGGCAATACGGATAGACAACCCTCAATTTCTGCGAGGCAGTGCAGCACGGTGCGCGGAAAGTGCGGGTTCTTCAGCAGGTAATTCACGACGTCGTTGGCGCGCACGTGCACGCCAACGTGGCTGCGATACATCTGGTAGGCGGAGAGAGCGTTGAGCGTGCTCATCCACATGCGCTCAGTGGCCACTGAAGCCAAGGCCGGATCACGCGGCAGTCGCACGGCGGAATTGACATCGACGATGCGGGTGGTCATGTCGGCCCGCTCGAGGTTGCGGCCGAGCTTGATGAACTGGTAGGCGACGTCGCGACTCATTGAGCCGGTGAGCAGGCCGATGATCGATTCACGCCGGCCAATCACACCTTGCAGTACCTCGCCGCGCGGGCCGCGGCCAATCTTGGCTCGCGCCGCGTTGGCGCGGATGTAGAGGTAGAGGCTGTTGATGCGCTCCCACAACTCCATCGGCAGCACTTCGCGCACCGTGCGCGCATTCTCGCGGGCGTTGTGGATGCCGGAGAGGATCGAGCTGGGATTGCTCTCGTCCTCGATGAGAAAACTGACGATGCTGTCCTCGTCGGCCTGAACCAGTTGGGGGTGGTGTTCAGCGAAGATCTGGTCGAGTCCGGCCACCTTGAGCAGCACGTCCCAGCCGAATGCGGCATCACGCGGCAGGTCGAGC
>CAIYZZ010000243.1 GCA_903930805.1 uncultured Rhodocyclaceae bacterium
AGTCAGTTTTTTCATGATGATCTCCTCAGTAGGCTAAAAAACGCCCGAGTGGAGCTGATGCTGACAGGGGGTTTGTAAGTGTTTATGTCATTGGTGGCAATGCCATGCTCACGTGTCATGACAGCCACCCAGCAGGAAACGTTGGCGGCGATTCTCAGCCAGATCTGATCAGCGGCACTGACTGGGCATAGACGAGCTGCGCCCGCCTGCCTAAAAAGTCGGCGCTGGCGGGACGGTACTATCTACACGCCGTGCTGCTTGAACCAGGCCTGCAGGCGCTGCCAGCCGTCCTCGGCCGATTCCTTGCGATAAGTCGGCCGGTAGTCGGTATGGAAGGCGTGGCCGGCGTCCGCATAGATGTGGATCTGCGACTTGCCACCGGCTTTTGCCAGTGCCGCTTTCATCGACTCGACATCGTCGAGCGGGATGCCTTGATCCTTGCCGCCGTAGAGTCCCAGCACGGCACCCTTGATCTCGCCGGCCACGTCGAGCGGCCAGCGCGTGGTGCGGTCATTCACTTCGCCGTCGATGCGGCCATACCATGCCACGCCGGCCTTCACCGCCGGGTTGTGGGCACTGTAGAGCCAGGCGAAGCGGCCACCCCAGCAGAAGCCGGTGATGCCAAGCCGCGCCGGATCGCCGCCATTGCTCTTGGCCCATGTTGCACAGGCATCGAGATCGGCCATCACGTCCTTGTCGGCCACCTTGCTGATGATGCTGGAGAGAATGTCCTGCACGTTGGTGAGCTTGCGCGGGTCGCCGTAGCGGGCGAAAAGTTCCGGCGCAATGGCCAGATAGCCGAGCTTGGCGAGGCGCCGGCAGACGTCGGCGATATATTCGTGCACGCCGAAGATTTCTGAAACCACGAGGATCGTCGGCAAATTATTTCCGCCGGCTGGCTGGGCGCGGTAGGCGACGAGTTCGCCGACCTTGATCTCGCCGGCCGTCAGGCCTGTAGCGTCGGTCTTGATGACGCTTTGTGCCATCACCGGCTGGGCGGCCAGCGCAAAGCCGGCACCGAGGGCGGTCACCACAAAACTGCGGCGCGTTAGCCGGGCAGCGGGGAGAAGACTGTCAAAATCGGGGTTGCGGTTTTGGGTTGTCATGGCGGGTCTCCTTGGATTGTTATGGGGGGCTACATCAACACGATGTCGTACTGCTCCTGGACATAGCTGGGTTCGGCCTGAAGCGATATCGGCCGGCCGACAAAGTCGGACAGCATGGCTACGGCCTGCGATTCCTCGTCGAGAAACAGGTCGATGACGGCGGGTGCCGCCAGTACGCGCATCTCACGCGCCGTGAACTGGCGGGCCTCGCGCAGGATTTCGCGCAGGATTTCGTAGGCGACGGTCTGGGCGGTCTTGACCACACCGCGCCCGCGACAGGTGGGGCAGGATTCGCACAGCACCTGGGTGAGCGACTCGCGCGTGCGCTTGCGGGTCAGCTCTACCAGGCCGAGCTGGGTGAAGCCATTGACGGAAATGCGCGTGTGGTCGCGCAGGAGTGTCTTGTTGAGCTCGGCCAGCACGGCGGCCTGATGTTCGGCCGACTCCATGTCGATGAAGTCGACGATGATGATGCCACCCAGGTTGCGCAGGCGCAGCTGGCGGGCGATGGTCTGCGCCGCCTCGAGATTGGTCTTGAAGATGGTGTCGTCGAAGTTGCGTGCGCCGACGAAGGCGCCAGTATTGACATCAATGGTTGTCATCGCCTCGGTTTGCTCAATGATCAGGTAACCGCCGGATTTGAGATCGACACGCCGTGCCAGTGCCTTCTGAATTTCGTCCTCGACGGCATGGAGATCGAAGAGCGGCCGCTCGCCGGTGTAATGCACTAGCAGCGGTGCCAGTTGCGGCATGTATTCGTGGGCGAAAGCCGAGAGTTTCTGGAAATTCTCGCGCGAATCGAGGACGATGCGGGTCGTCTCGGGGCCGGCAAGATCGCGCAGCACACGCTGGGCGAGTGTGAGGTCGTGATGCAGTTGGGTGGGGGCCGCAGCATTTTGCGCGCGGTGGCGGATTTCCTGCCAGAGACGGCGCAAGTAGGCGATATCGGCGGCAAGCTCGGCATCACTGGCGTTTTCGGCCATGGTGCGCACGATGAAGCCACCCGCCTCTTCGGCAGGCAGCAGTTGCTGGATGCGTTCGCGCAAAGCTTCGCGCCCGGCTTCGCCGTCGATCTTCTGTGAAATGCCGATGTGGTGCTCCTGCGGAAGATAGACCAGAAGGCGGCCGGCGAGCGATATCTGCGTGGATAGGCGTGCGCCTTTGGTGCTGATGGGGTCCTTGAGCGCCTGCACCATCAGGGTTTCGCCTTCGACGATGAGCCGCTCGATCGGACGCGAATTGCTCTTGTCAGCGTTCTTTTCACTCCAGATATCGGCAACGTGAAGGAAGGCGGTGCGTTCCAGACCGATCTCGATGAAGGCCGATTGCATGCCCGGCAGTACGCGCACCACGCGGCCGAGATAGATGTTGCCGACGATGCCGCGCCCACCAACGCGCTCCATGTGCAATTCCTGCACTGTGCCTTGCAGCATCAAGGCGACGCGGGTCTCCTGCGGGGTGAAGTTGATGAGGAATTCTTCATTCATATCGGGTAACCAAATGCACGCAGCAACAGCGACGTTTCGCACAGTGGCAAGCCGACGATGCCAGAATGGCTGCCGTGAATCTCCTCGACAAACATCGCGGCGCGACCCTGGATGCCATAGGCACCAGCCTTGTCGTGCGGTTCGCCGCTGGCGACATAGCGCTGTATCTCATCGGGCATCAGGGTGCGAAAGCGCACTGCGCTGCTAGTCAGCCGCTGCTCCAGACGCTCACCCTGGGCGATGGCGACGGCCGTCAGCACCCGGTGCGTACGACCGGAAAGTCGCTGCAGGATTGCGGCAGCATCGGTGTCGTCCGCCGGTTTGCCGATGATGATGCCATCGACATCGAGCGTGGTGTCGGCGGCCAATACCGGCCGTTCCGGCAGGCGCCGAAATTGCAGCAGGCCCGCACCATGCTGAGCTTTCGCGGTAGCGACACGCAGCACGTAGTTATCTGGGGGTTCAGCGGGCAGCGGGTCTTCGCAAGTCGACTCATCGGTACGGCTCCCACCACGAAACAGCAGCAGGTCGAAACGCACACCGATCTGGGTGAGCAATTCGCGCCGCCGCGGGCTTTGCGAGGCGAGGTAGATGCGGGGTTCGAGGGCGGACATATTTTTAATCCCGATGGTAGGGGTGGCCGATTTGCAGGCTATGGGCGCGGTAGAGTGCCTCGGCGAGTACGACACGGGCGAGGCCGTGCGGCAGGGTGAGCGAGGACAGGCGCAGGCGTTCGTGGGCGCTTTGCTTGAGCGCGGGATCTAGGCCGTCCGGTCCGCCGATGAGCAATGCGACATCGTCGCCTTCACTTTTCCATGTCGCGAGACGTTGAGACAGTGCGCGAGTATCGGGTGCCTCACCGCGCTCGTCCAGCACGACACGCCGGCAGCGGGCGGGCAGCACGGCTTCGATACGCTTTGCTTCGGCGGCCATCATGGCGTCGACCGGTTTTCCGGTGGTGCGGGGTTCGAGCTTGATCTCGACAAGCTCTAGTGGCAGCTCACGCGGCATGCGTTTTGCGTATTCGGCGAAGCCGGCGTTCAGCCAGTCCGGCAGGCGGTTACCGACAGCCACGACCAGCAGCCTCACTCTAGCGGCGCTGCAACTTTCTTCTCGGCCACAGCGACCACAGCGCGCTTGGGCGTGGTTTTCCAGAGCGATTCGAGATCGTAGTGGAGGCGGATGTTGGGTTGCATGACATGGACGACGATGTCGCCCAGGTCGACCAGCACCCATTCGCCGACATCTTCGCCTTCCATGCCAAGTACTTCACCGCCAGCTTCCTTGACCTTGTCGTGCACGTTGCGGGCGAGTGCTTTGGTTTGCCGTGTCGAGTCGGCGCTGGCGATGATGATGCGTTCGAACAGCGGTGTGAGCTTCGCGGTGTTGATGACTTCGATGTCCTTGCCTTTGATGTCTTCAAGGGCGGCGATGGTGATTTTTTGCAGTTTGCGGATATCCATAAATCGGTGGCGACTTGGTGTTTGTAGAGGGAATGTTAATTATCGGCTGAAGCCGACACGGCTAAGCTATACAAATAGCTATTGTCTTGGTGTGGAAGCACTCTTCTTTAGGTATGGGAGGTTATCCACAAGGATGAGAATAACCCGTAATCCAGAAAACCGCCACAGCCACATCAGCCGCGTCCTCAATATTCAATCAGCGCCGACACCCAGACTATCCAACGCCTGCCTGAGCGTGCTCACGGTGCGTTCGATATTGCCCAGCTTGTCGAGGCCGAACAGGCCGACGCGGAAGGTGCGGAAGTCTGCCGGTTCGTCGCATTGCAGCGGCACGCCGGTGGCGGTTTGCAGCCCGAGGCCGAGGAACTTCTTGCCGGACTGTAACTCGGGATCGGTCGTATAGCTGACGACCACGCCCGGTGCCTCGAAACCTACTGCTGCGACACTGAGAAAACCGCGCTCGGCCAGCAAGGTGCGCACGCGACGACCGAGTTCCTGTTGTTGGGCGCGTGCCTGCTCGAAACCAAAGCGTTCCGTTTCCTGCATCGCCGCCCACACCTGGCGCAGGGCATCGGTCGGCATCGTTGCATGATAAGCGTGACCGCCGTTCTCGTAGGCCGCCATGATCTGCAACCATTTCTTCAGATCGCAGGCGAAGCTGGAACTGGTCGTGCCGTCGATGCGCGCATGTGCTCGCTCCCCGAGCATGACAAGGCCGGCGCAGGCCGGGCCGCTCCAGCCTTTTTGCGGCGCGCTGATCAGCACGTCGATACCGACGTCCCGCATATCCACCCAAAGTGCGCCGGAGGCGATGCAGTCGAGCACGAACAAGCCATCCACTTCACGAACTGCCTTGGCTACTGTGCGCAGGTAGTCGTCCGGCAACAGCATGCCGGATGAGGTTTCGACATGTGGTGCGAACACCACGGCAGGGCGTTGCTCACGGATTGTGGCAATAACCTCATCTAGCGGCGCCGGGGAAAATGGTACCTGCGCGCCTGCGCCGTTCTGCCGCGCCTTCAGTACGGTAGCGCCGGCGGCGAACGCGCCCATATCGAGAATCTGTGACCAGCGGAAGCTGAACCAGCCGTTGCGCAGCACCAGGGATTGCTGATTGGTCGCGAACTGGCGCGCCACGGCTTCCATAGCGTAGGTGCCTCCGCCCGGCACGATCGCCACGGCGGAGGCACCATAGGCACGCTTGAGGGTGGCCGAGATGTCGCGCATTACTCCCTGAAATGCCTGCGACATATGGTTGAGTGTGCGGTCGGTGTATACCACCGAGTATTCAAGAAGACCCTCGGGATCCACGTTGGGTAGCAGGCCAGGCATCGTCAGCTCCAGTTCGGTAATCAGGTTGCGGTAAGTTACAGGAAATTGATAAGCAGCTGGTTGAAGATATCCGCCTGCTCGATGTTCGACAAATGCGCCGCGCCGGGGATGATCTCCAGTCGCGCACCGGAAATCGCAGCGGCGATCTCGTTTGCCATTGCGGGCGGTGTGCCGACATCCTGATCGCCTACCAGCACCAGTGTCGGCGTCTTGACCGCATCAAGGC
>CAIYZZ010000244.1 GCA_903930805.1 uncultured Rhodocyclaceae bacterium
AGGCGCTTCTGGTCTTCGGCAGAGATACCGATACCGGTATCTTGAACCTCACAACGCAACAGCACGTCGAACGGACTTTCTTCGAGCTTCATGATGCGTAGGGTGATGGCACCTTGTGCGGTGAACTTGACCGCATTCCCGGCGAAATTGAGGAGGATTTGCCCGATACGCAGCGGATCGCCCAATAGTGTCTGGCTGGCAAGTTCGGGAGTCAGGTCGAGATGCAATTCGAGCTTCTTTTCCTTAGCCTTGTTGCTAACGAGGCTCGTAAGGTTTTCCATCACCTGACCAAGATTGAATGGCACGTGTTCGAGGGTGAGGCGTTCGGCCTCGATCTTGGAGATGTCGAGGATGTCATTGATGATGCCGAGCAGTCGCTGCGCACCAGCCTTGCTTTTGTTGAGTTGGTCGATCTGTTTCGGATCGGTGGCGCGACGCAAAGCCAGATCGGTCATGCCCATGATGGCGTTCATGGGCGTGCGCAGCTCGTGGCTCATGGTGGACAGGAAGGTAGTCTTGGCCCGGCTGGCGGCTTCGGCCGCTTCCTTGGCAATCGACAAGGCGGCGGTACGATCTTCGACCATAGCCTCCAGATGATGTCGATGCTGTTCCAGTTCGGCCTCGGCCTGCTTGCGATCCGTGATATCGCGATTGGATGCCCTCCGCCCCATCGGCTGTCCGTCCGCGCCAAAGACGGCCCGGCAACCATGACCGATCCAGCGCGTCTGCCCCTCCTTGGTGATGATGCGGAATTCCAGCGTGGACAGGCTGTTCTGTTGGTTCCCGGCGTGGTGATCGAGAAAGGTCTGGCGATCGTCGGGGTGCACGATGTCGATGAGCAGCGCAGGCTTGGAGATGAACTCGGCTTGCGAATAGCCGCTGACGCGCTGGCAGGCCGGGTTGATGTAGAGAATTTCACCCTGCACTCCCTGCCAGTATTCCCAGTCATAGGTGAAATCGGCGATCATGCGGAAGCGCAATTCGCTTTCCCGCACCGATTGTTCGGTCAGGACGCGCTCGGTGACATCCTGCACGACACCGATGGAGGTTTGCGCAAGCCCTTCCAGGTCGGCGTGTGACTCGCAATGCTCATAAACGTATTTCTCCATGCCGTCAGGCAGCAGCAAGCGATAGGTCATGTCGTAATGCCCACCCCTGCCCTGTGAATTCGCCAGGGCTATCCGGACACGCTCCCGGTCATCCGGGTGTATGGCGTCAAACCAGGTTGCGCTGCTCACCGGGCCGACCGCGTAGGGGATTTCGTAGATATTGAACATCTCGTCCGACCAGGTCAGCATCTGATCGGCATGATTGAGACGCCAGGTGCCGATATGGGCGATATGTTGCGCGCTATGCAGCATCACGTCCTGTTCAGCCAGGTTTTGGCTAATGCGACGGTTCTCGGTCATATCGATGCCGAAACTTATCAAACCCGTGATCTGGCCATCTTCACGCATTTCGCTGTTCTGCCAGATGATGTAATGCTCGTCCCCGGCCTTCGTCATGATCGGATTCTCGAAATGCCTGGGGATGCCCTTGGCCGAGAGTTCCTGGAACATCTTCCAGACGGCGGGATAACGATCTCTGGGCACGAGGGTCTCGAACCAGTTGCGCCCCTGCAATTCCTCGATGCGGTAACCTGTGATTTGCTCTGTGGCGGGATTCACCCGCTTCACATTGCCGGCCGGATCCAGCTCAACCATCAGGACGTTGGCCGTGTGGAACAGATTCTCGGCGTACTCTTTCGCGGTCTGGATAACGCGCGTACTGGCGATGGCAGCCCGTTGCTCGCGGTCGATCCTGAGTACAAAAAGTAGGTCAGGCCGTAGATCGTCGCCATAATCAGCAGCGTGACAAAGGCCAGCAGATCGGCAATTGCATTCGCTTCCTTGAGCGCTGGCGCCAGTGGCACGCGGATGGAGATCAGGGCGCGAATGCTGTTGGGACTTTCATGGAACCCTCTTTCGCTGCCATAACGGGCAACCAGTTCCGCAGGAGCATCCTTGGGGTCCCCATGACACTTCAGGCACCCCGCGCTGGAGCGGTCAATCGGCACGGCGACGTGAAGGGTGGGTTCGCCGTTTTGCTGGACAACCTCGCGGATTTCCTTGACCTCGCCGCGATTCATCCGCGCCAGCAGTGCGCTCTCGTACTCATCGGCCTGGTTGATCGGATTGCGCGGGTTGTCGGCGGCCAGCTTGAAATAGACGGGAGGTAGTCCGGCGCTCTCCCGCTCCTTGTTGATCAACTCCTTGACACTGCGGGCGATGAAGGTAAACGACATCACCTTGGGCGAGAAGTATTCCTTGTAGAGCAAGCCTTCACCCTGGAGGCGATAAATCTCGGGGCGCTGCGTTTCCACGACATAACGATGCACCGCCTTGTGGCTCAGCAGAACATCGAGCGCCGCCTTTTGCGCTTCGCTGACCGCATAGGCTTCGGTCTTGTCGTGGTAGATCGCCACCAGCACTGCGTAGGCCACAATGAACACCGGCAGCAGGACAAGCAACACTTGCCGATTCTTCGGTAGTACCGGAAACCAGTTATGGGTCATTTCAACATCGATTGCAGAGAGGAGGTTATGTCCTTGGTACTAGCCATCTTATAATCTGTTGCTAATACTGTCTGTAAGCCATGTCCTACATATGAGTAATATTTTAAAAACAGTTCGCCAGCAATCGAGGCAAAAATTAACGGCTGACGACAGATCAGCGAGGGTTCTCGATGCTATCGACGCGAATATTGCCGTGCTCGACAGCGCCGGTTTCATCATTTGGATCAACAAGGGATGGCGCGAGTTTGCTGTGAGCAATCCCCTGCTCGATGGCTCCCATCCGCGACAGGTCGCGATCGGCGCCAACTATCTGGATGCCTGCTCGGCGGCCACGGGCAATGCATCGGAAAACGCCATGCTTGTGCATGAAGGAATATGGGCAGTCATTGATGGCAGGAAAAGGGGTTTCAGCCATGAATATCCCTGCCATAGCCCGGATAAGCAGCGCTGGTTCCTGATGAAAGTGAAACCGCTGCCGCGCTCCAGACCCAGGGAGGTGGTGGTCACCCATATCGACATTACCGATCGACATTTTGCCGAGACCAGGTTGCTCAACAAGCAACGAGAGCTCAACACAGCCTTGCTGCAACTTCAGGAGATGGCAGAGAAGATCAAGGTTTCACTAGGCGAGCAACAATCTACGGTTTTCCTCAACCAGCCCTTTGACCAACTTAATCAGCCGCAAGGTGCGACTGATCTCTTGAAAGCATTATCCAAGCGCGAGATGGAGGTTCTAGCCGGGCTCGTGCGTGGCGAGCGCAATTCGGCTATCGCCTCCCGACTGCAGCTGAGCAGGAAAAGTATAACGACCTACCGCTCCAGAATCTTTGAAAAGCTAAAAGTTGAAAATAATGCCCAACTGGTGGCCTTGATTTCCAGGACCGGTGTTCCAGGACCGGAGCACTCAAGCCCAATAAAACTTCAAAGCTCCAAGTGACGATGTGACTGCTTCTTAAGGCGACAGCAGTGGCCGCCCCCTCCCGGGGAACCTCGAACGGCGGGTTGTCGATCAGCCAGCCACCAAAACCCATGCAAGCATCATCAGGCAGGTATGGGCACGGAGCCGCCGTCCTGCCAGCGCCGACTTTTCCTAGGCTTCGCGTACTACCACTTCGCCCCGCAGGCTGTGCGGCAAGGCCGCCGTGATGGTGACATCGATGAACTGCCCGATCAAGCGCCCGGCGTTGACTGTGCCGGGGAAATTCACCACGCGGTTGTTGGCGGTGCGCCCGGCCAGTTCTTGCGCATCCTTCTTCGCCCGCCGCTCGACCAGTACGCGCTGTACCGTCCCGACCATCGCCTGCGAAACGGCGAAAGCCAGTTCCTCGATACGCTTTTGCAAACGCATCAAGCGTTGCGTCTTCAATTCCTGCGTGGTTGCGTCCGTCATTTCGGCGGCGGGCGTGCCGGGGCGCGGGCTGAACAGGAAGGAGAAGCTCGCGTCGAAGCCGATTTCGTCGATGAGCTGCATGGTTTTCTCGAAGTCATCCGCCGTTTCGCCCGGAAACCCGACGATGAAATCGGTGGAGAGCGAGATGTCGGGCCGCGCTGCGCGCAGCTTCTTCACCAGCGACTTGTATTCGAGCACCGTGTAGCCGCGCTTCATTGCCGCCAGCACGCGATCCGAGCCCGACTGCACCGGCAGGTGCAGATGCGACGCCAGTTTCGGCGTGCTGGCATAGACGTCGATGAGGCGCTGTGTCATCTCGCGCGGATGCGAGGTGGTGTAGCGAATGCGCTCGATCTGCGGCATGGCGGCGATGGCCTCGATGATATAAGCGAGGTCGACCGTGTCGCCATCCGGGGCCATGCCCTGATAGGCATTGACGTTCTGCCCGAGCAGCGTTACCTCCTTCACGCCCTGCGCAACCAACCCGGCCACTTCGGCCAGTACGTCGTCGAGCGGCCGCGACACCTCTTCACCGCGCGTGTAGGGCACAATGCAGAAGGTGCAGAACTTCGAGCAACCTTCCATGATGGAAACAAAAGCACTCGATCCGGCTTCGCCCTCCAGGCGCGCCGCTGGCAGCGAGTCGAACTTCTCGATCTCGGGAAATGAAACATCCACCTGTGCCTTGCCGCTTTGCTGGCGCGCCCGGATGAGTTCCGGCAGGCGATGCAGGGTCTGCGGGCCGAACACGATGTCCACGTAGGGCGCGCGCGCGACGATGGCCGCCCCTTCCTGGCTGGCGACGCAACCGCCGACACCGATGATCAATGCGGGATTCTTCAGCTTGAGCGGACGCACGCGGCCAAGGTCATGGAACACCTTCTCCTGCGGCTTTTCACGCACCGAGCAGGTGTTGAAGAGGATGATGTCCGCCTCCTCGACGTTGTCGGTCCTGACGATGCTTTCGACGCTGCCGAGCAGGTCGATCATCTTGTCCGAGTCGTACTCATTCATCTGGCACCCGAAGGTGCGAATGAAGACTTTCTTGGGCATGGGCTTTCAGCCGCCCCGGCCGATGCGATAAACCGCCAGGCTGCCGAGAAAGTTCTGCTCTTCGGTGACATACGCACCGCGCTCGTCGAGCACCAGGCGGTCGCGAATGGCGACGTCCATACCCGCGCAGAGACTCTCGAAATCGAGCATGGTGAAGAAACGCACGTTCGGCGTGTCGTACCACTGGTAGGGCAGATCGTCCGAGACCGGCATGCGGCCGCCCATCACCGCCATGCGGTTCTTCCAGTAGGCAAAGTTGGGGAAGGACACGACCGCTTCGCGGCCGACGCGCAGCATTTCGGCGAGGATCTGCTGGGTGTGGCGCACAGTCTGCAAGGTGCGCGAGAGCACGACATGGTCGAAGGCGTTGTCTTCGAAGCCCGCCAGGCCCGCTTCGAGGTCGCCCTGCAAAACGTTGATGCCGTTTTCGACGGCGGCCAGCACATGGCCGGGGTCACGCTCCACCCCCCAGCCGCGAATGCCGCGCGCGTCGAGCAACTGCAACAACTCGCCTTCACCGCAGCCGAGGTCGAGCACTGTTTCACCCGGCTTCATCCAGCTGGCAATGACCCCGAAGTCCTGGCGTTTCAGCGTGTGGCTCATAGGCTGATCTTCTGCAAGTAGGCAGCCAGCACGGCGTGATAGTAGTGGTCGTCCATCAGGAAGGCGTCGTGGCCGTGCGGGCTGGTGATCTCGACGTAGCTGACGGCATGTTTGTTCTTCACCAGTGCGCTGACGATCTCGCGGCTTCTGGCCGGCGAAAAGCGCCAGTCGGTGGTGAATGAAACGACCAGATACTTTGCCCTGGCCCCCGCGAGCGCAGCCGCGAGGTCGTCGCCATAGGGCTCGGCCGGATCGAAATAATCGAGCGCCTTGGTCATCAGCAAGTAGGTATTGGCGTCGAACCAGCTGGCGAACTTGTCGCCCTGGTAGCGCAGGTAGGATTCGATCTCGAACTCGACACCGAAGCCGTAGCTGCCGGCGTCGGGGCGCCGCTTGCGGCCGAATTTCTCGGCCATCTGGTCGTCGGAGAGATAGGTGATGTGGCCGAGCATGCGGGCCAAGCGCAGACCACGCGTGGGGCGCGTATTGTGACGGTAGAAGTGGCCGCCGTGAAACTCGGGATCGGTGATGATGGCCTGGCGCGCCACGTCATTGAAGGCGATATTCTCGGCGGTGAGCTTCGGCGCGGCGGCAATTACCAGCGCATGGCGCACGCGGTCCGGCAGATCGATCGTCCACTGCAGCGCCTGCATGCCCCCCAGGCTGCCGCCCATTACCGCCGCCCACTGATCGATCCCTAGCGCATCAGCCAGGCGGGCCTGCGCTACCACCCAGTCACTGACAGTGACCACCGGGAAATCGGCGCCCCAGGGTTCGCTGGTGGCAGGGTTGATCGACGATGGACCGGTAGAGCCGTGGCAGCCGCCGAGATTATTCACGCCGACGACAAAGAAACGATTGGTATCGAGTGGCTTACCGGGGCCAATCAGGTTGTCCCACCAACCGACGTTTTTGGGGTCGGCGGCGTAGGTGCCGGCGACGTGGTGGTGACCGGATAAAGCATGGCAGATCAGAATGGCGTTGGAGCGGGCGGCATTGAGTTCGCCATAAGTCTCGTAAGCAAGCTCCCAGACTGGCAGGCTGATGCCGGCAGCGAGGGCGATCGGCTCAGTAAAGACGAGGTGCCGCGCCTCGACGGGGCCGATGCTGCCGCGCTCGGACATGCGAAGAAATTAGCCCCTCGCCGGGCCGCCCCAAGAGAGGCGACGCCCCCTTGTGGGGGGCAGCGAAATGAATTTATGAGCGTGGGGGGGCCACATTCCTACTGCTGGACGCGCCGGGCGCCGTCGTAACGGCGGGTCCAGTAGCGGTCGCTCATGTCCTCGATGCGGACGCGGGCACCGCTACGTGGGGCATGGACGAACAAACCGTTGCCAAGATAGATACCGACATGCGAAAAGGCACGCCGCATGGTATTGAAGAACACCAGATCGCCCGGCAGCAACTCATTTTTGTCGACGCGTTCGCCGGACTGACTGATGGCTTTGGCGTTGTGCGGCAGCACCAAACCGAGACTCTCGTTGTACACATAGCTGACGAAACCGGAGCAATCGAAACCCGTGTCTGGCGTACTACCTCCGCGCTTGTAGCGGATGCCAAGGTATTCGAGCGCCTGATCGAGCGTCGTCTGCACGCCGCCGACCGCACGCTCCATCAAAGAGGGCGGGGGCTCGGACAAAGCCAGTGTGGACTGAAGCGTCAGCGGCAGTTGAATGGGGGGGAGTTCGTCAGCGTGTGCAGGAGCAACAAAACCGCAGAGCGCAACGAGCAGAACAGGCAGGATTTTTCGCATGGGGGCGAACTTTAGTGGTAAAGGCGCCGCAGGTAAACCCCTGGAAGAGAGAATTTTTGCTGCATCGCAACAGAAAAGTCGGCGCTGACGGGACGGCGAAACACCGTTCTGCCACGACATGGGGCGAAAATCAAAGCCGCTCTACCTGTTCGCGGATGCGCTCAGGCTCATCACAACGCATCAGCCGCGTTACCTTCATTGCCAGTTGCTCGGTGTCGGCCATCACTATCTGCTGCTTCACTTCCAGCAGTTGGGTCGGGTGCATTGAAAACTGCCGCAGACCCATGCCGAGGAGCAACCGCGTCAGCTTCGGGTCACCGGCCAGTTCGCCGCAGACGGCCACCGGTATCTCGGCTTTATGTGCTGTCTGGATGACCATCGACAGTAGTCGCAGCACGGCCGGATGCAAGGGGTCATAGAGGTGGGAAACAGCTTCATCGGTACGGTCGATCGCCAAGGTGTACTGGATCAGATCATTGGTGCCGATCGAGAGAAACTGCAGGCGCTTGACGAAAGCACCTAGCGCCAGCGCAGCGGCGGGGATTTCGATCATGCCGCCTACCGCGATATGTTCGTCGAACTTGCAACGCCGTTCGCGCAGCTGGGCCTTGGCCTGTTCGATCATGGTCAGCGTCTGTTCGATCTCGGTGACATGCGCCAGCATCGGAATGAGGATTTGCACCTTGCCGAAGTGTGAGGCACGCAGAATCGCCCGCAGCTGGGCGAGGAATATCTGCGGTTCGGCCAGGCAGTAGCGAATAGCCCGCAAGCCTAATGCAGGGTTGGGCGCCTGGCGCTCGGTACCGGCCAGCGCACGCGCCGTTTTGTCACCACCAATATCAAGGGTGCGAATCGTCACCGGTTTGCCGGCCAGCGCCTTGGCCACCACGCGATAGGCCTCGAACTGTTCGTCCTCCGAGGGCAGGGTGTCGCGGTTCATGAAGAGAAATTCGGTGCGGAACAGCCCGACGCCATCGGCGCCCGCCTCCTTCACTTGGGCAATGTCCTGCGGCAACTCGATGTTGGCCATCAGCTCGACATCGACATTGTCGAGCGTGGCGGCACGCGCCGTCTTCAGGCGCTTCAGTTTCGAACGCTCCAGCTCCAGCTCACGTTTGCGCAGCCGGTATTCTTCAAGCACGCGCGCATCTGGATCGACAATCAATACGCCACGCGTACCGTCGACGATAATCATGTCGTTCTCGCGCACCAGCGGACGCGCATGGTGCAGACCGACTACGGCGGGGATGGCGAGGCTGCGGGCGACGATGGCGGTGTGCGAGGTGGCGCCGCCCAGGTCGGTGACGAAACCGGCGATCTTCAGGTTCTTGAACTGGATGGTGTCGGCCGGCGACAGGTCATGGGCGACGACAACCAACTCACCCTCATCACCTTTTTCACCCTTGCCGCCCTTCCGGCCCAATCGGCGCGGCTTGCCGAGAAGGACACGCAATACCCGTTCGACCACCTGCACGATGTCGTGTTTGCGTTCGCGCAGATAGCCATCATCGATCTCGTCGAACTGGGCAACCAGCAGTTCCATCTGCTGCACCAGCGCCCATTCGGCGTTGCAGCGACGTTCGCGCATCAGATCCTTGGGCACTTCGGCCAGCATGGGATCGTCGAGGAACATGGCATGAACATTGACCAGTGCCGACAGTTCGCTCGGCGAACCCGGCGTCGCAGCCTCGGTCTTCAGTGCGCCCAGCTCGGTGCGTACCGTCGCCAAGGCCTCCTCGAAGCGGGTAATTTCGCGCGGCAAATCGCGTTCGCGCACCGTGTAATGAGCGACCTCGAGCGTGGCGTGCGATACCAGATGGGCATGGCCGATGGCGATGCCCTGTGAAACCGCGAGGCCGTGCAAAGTAAACGACACCTTACTCATCCTCACCGAATCTATCGGCGATGAGTGCCAGTATGGCGGCGAGTGCCGCTTCCGCCTGCTCGCCGTCGGTATCCACCGTCACGGTACTGCCCTTGCCGGCGGCCAGCATCATCACACCCATAATGCTTTTGGCGTTGATGCGACGACCATTACGTTCCATCCAGATTTCACAGGGAAAGCTGCCGGCCAACTGGGTCAGCTTGGCGGAGGCGCGCGCATGCAGGCCTAATTTGTTGATTATTTCGGTATCGGTGCGCGGCATTGGGGTTAATGTTTTAGCATGTTCAAAACGCCATCGCGACCGCCGCCGGTAGCACGGGCCAGCAGCGTTTCCATGTCCTTGTCGCGGTAGCTGATGGCCCGCAGCAACATCGGCAGGTTAGCGCCAGTAAGCCCCTCGATCTTGCCCGGCTGCAAGAGCTTGGCGGCGAGGTTGGAGGGTGTTGCGCCGTAGATATCGGTGATGACCAGCACACCCTCGCCGGTATCGACAAGCTGGAGCATCTGGTGCGCCAGCGGCAGCAGGTCGCTGGGATCGTCACCCGCCGCCACGCCCAGCTGCAGCAATTGCATGGGGCGTTTGTTCAGCACATGGCAGGCGCATTGAATCAGCGATTCGCCGAGAGTCTCGTGGGTAATGAGCAGGAGGCCGATCATGGTGGCACGATTATGGCATGACGCCAGCGCGTGTATTTTTGAATGTCGCGGTTTTTTGGAAATTTGCGCGCGGTGTTGCGCCGCGCTTCCTTGGCGGAACAGTGCTATGCCGTCCCGCCAGCACCGACTTTTAGCCGGCTGAATTCCGGATCAGGTGATCGAAGGCCGAGAGGCTGGCCTTCGCGCCCTCACCCATGGCAATGATGATCTGTTTGTAGGGCACGGTCGTCGCATCGCCTGCCGCATAGATGCCGGGTACCGAGGTCTGGCAGCGCGCATCGACTTCAATCTCGCCATATTTCGTCAGGTTTAGCGTGCCCTTCAGCCAGTCGGTATTAGGCAGCAAGCCGATCTGCACAAAGATACCTTCGAGTTCGATGCGCTGGCTTTCGTTGGTCACGCGATTCGTATAGACCAGACCATTCACCTTGTTGCCGTCGCCGGTCACTTCGGTCGATAACGCGCTCATGATGATGGTGACGTTGGGCAGGCTCTTCAGCTTGTCTTGCAACACCGCATCGGCGCGCAGCTTGCTGTCGAACTCGATGAGCGTGACGTGCGTGACGATACCGGCGAGGTCGATGGCCGCCTCGACGCCGGAGTTGCCGCCGCCGATCACCGCGACGCGCTTGCCCTTGAACAGTGGGCCGTCGCAGTGCGGGCAATAGGCCACGCCCTTGCCGCGATAGGTATTTTCACCCGGCACGTTCATCTCACGCCAGCGGGCGCCGGTGGCCAGCACAATGGTCCTGGCCTTGAGCGAGCCACCGCCAGCCAGCTTTATTTCATGCAATTTTTCGCCAGGGACACTTGGCAGGAGGGCTTCGGCACGCTGCATGTTCATGATGTCGACGCCGTATTCCTTGACGTGCTCTTCCAGCGCATGGGCGAGTTGGGGGCCTTCGGTGTGCTGCACCGAAATAAAGTTTTCGATCGCCAGGGTGTCGAGCACCTGGCCGCCGAAACGCTCGGCCACCACGCCGGTACGAATGCCTTTGCGCGCAGCGTAGATTGCAGCCGCTGAACCCGCCGGGCCACCACCGACGATGAGCACATCGTAGGGGAGCTTGGCATCGAGCTTCGCCGCCATGTTGACGCTGGCACCCGTATCGAGTTTGGCGAGAATTTCTTCCAGGCTGGTGCGGCCCTGGCCGAAGTGCTCGCCATTGAGGAAGATCATCGGCACGGCGAGCACATTCTTGGCCTCGACCTCGGCACGGAACAGCGAACCGTCGATCATCGTGTTGGTAATGTGCGGATTGACCACCGCCATCAGGTTGAGCGCCTGGATCACATCCGGGCAGTTATGGCAATCGAGCGAAACGTAGGTCTCAAAGCGGTATTCGCCCGACAACCCCTTGATGCGGGCGATGGTCTCGGGCTCGACCTTGGGCGGGTAGCCGCCGCTTTGCAGTAGCGCGAGGATCAGTGAAGTGAATTCGTGACCCATCGGGATACCAGCAAAGCGGATGCGCGGCGTTTCACCGGCGGCGGCCACGCTGAAGGAAGGGTGGCGGGCATCCGCCCCGTCATAGCGAACGGCGATCTTGTCCGACAGGCTGGCAAGGTCTTCGAGCAGGGCACGCATTTCCTGCGCGCTCTTGCCGTCGTCCAGCGTGGCCACCAGCTCGATCGGCCACACGAGTTTCTCAAGGTAGGCTCGCACCTGGGCTTTTGTATTGTCGTCAAGCATCGCTAACTCCTTTGCAATCGAATTTAACTATCGCGAAAAGATAAGAAAGGGCACCCTTGCGAGTGCCCCCTTCTCCGTTGGGGTTGGAGGTGTTTTTATTAGATTTTGCCGACGAGGTCCAGCGAAGGCTTGAGGGTAGCCGAACCCGGGTTCCACTTGGCGGGACAGACTTCGCCCGGATGCGAGGCGACATATTGCGCAGCCTGCACCTTGCGCAGCAGTTCCTTGGCGTCACGGCCAATGCCCAGATCGTGAATCTCGGCAACCTTGATCACACCCTCGGGATTGACGACGAAGGTACCGCGCAGCGCCAGGCCGGCTTCTTCGATCATCACATCGAAATTGCGGGTAATCGCGCCGGTCGGGTCGCCGATCATCGGATACTTGATCTTCTTGATCGTCTCGGAAGCATCGGCCCAGGCCTTGTGCACAAAGTGGGTGTCGGTAGAAACGCTGTAGCACTCGACGCCGAGCTTCTGGAATTCTGGGTAAACATCGGCCAGGTCGCCCAATTCGGTGGGGCAGACGAAGGTAAAGTCAGCCGGATAGAAGAAGAAGACCGACCACTTGCCCTTGAGGGCGGCTTCGGTGACTTCGACAAATTGGCCGTTGTGATAAGCCTGCGCCTTGAAAGGCTTGATGGTGGTGTTGATGAGGGACATGAGGCTTCTCCTTGGTTAAGTTGAGTTCGAATGCTGCGTTGATGTAACGAATCTTAGGCGCACCGAAAACATAACTCTAATTGTTTGTTTCCATCCACCTCATAGCTGATGGCTATAGCACAAAAAGTCGGCACTGGCGGTACGGCGCAGCCCCGATCAAAACAGCATGGTCACATGCACCGTATCCTCGTCACGCTCCACGGTAATCTTTTCCGAACAGCGGCGCGCCAGGGCGATCATCTTGGCATTCTCTGGCAGGATCTCGGCGATAAAACCGCGCAGGCCGCGGGCCTTGCCATTTTCTGCCAGGCGCAGTTGCATCGCGCCGCCCAGGCCGCTGCCCTGCCAGGCCGGGTCAACGAGAAAAGCCGTTTCGGCAAGGTTGGTGGAAGGGTTTACAAAGTAGCACGCCTGGGCGACGATAATCTCCTGCTCGCGCGGCCCGGTCACGGCAACAAACCCCACTTCGTTTTCGTAACTGTAGTTGCACAGGCGCTGGATATCCTTGCTCGACAGCGCACGCACGCGGCGGAAAAAGCGTGTATAGACATCGTCGGCCGGCAGCTTGAAAAACAGGTCGCGGATGCCATTGGCGTCCGAGGCGCGCGCCGGGCGCAGCATGATCTCCCGACCGTTCTTGAGCGTGACTTTCCGCTCTTCCTCGACCGGATAGGCACGCATGTTTTGCAGCGTCTGATCCGCCGGCAGGTAGCCGAGTTGCTTCGCCTCATCCAGCAGCCAAGGGCGGAACTTCGGATGGGCCAGTTCGATGAGGGCCACGGCGCGCTCGCGCACCGACTTGCCGAACAGGTAGGCAATGCCGTATTCCGTGATGACGTAATGCACGTCCGTGCGCGCCACCGATACACCCTCGCCGGCAAGCAGCTGGGGCCGGATGCGCGAAGTCTCGCCATCGTCGGTGGTGGCGGACAGGCAGATGATCGGCTTGCCGCCGGGTGAGCGCGAGGCACCGCGCAGAAAATCGCCTTGTGCGGCAATGCCGCTGTAAAACTCGCCATTGAACTGGTCGGAACAGGCCTGGCCGGTCAAATCGACCGCAAATGCCTGGGTGACTGAGACCATGCGGTTCTGCGCGGCGATGGTGGCTGGGTTGCAAACCACATCCATCGGCTGGAACGAAAACAGCGAATTGCGGTCGATGATGTCGAAGAGTTTGCGCGAGCCGAAGGCGAAACTGGTCACGATCTTGTTCTTCTGCTGGCTTTTCTGCCGCCCGGAGAGGATGCCTTTTTCCAGCAGCGGGATGATCGCGTCGGTGATGACATCGGAGTGGATGCCGAGGTCGCGGCGGTCTTCGAGGTATTTGAGCGCCTCGTTGGGAATGCGGCCGACACCGATCTGCAAGGTCGAACCGTCGTCGATGATGCCGGCGATATAGCGGGCAATGCGCTCGACCACTTCCTCCTCTGCCGGCATGTGAGCGTACTCGATCATCTGCGCTTCAACTTCGACGAAATGATGAATCTGGCTCAGATGCACGGCCGAGTCACCCATCGTCCAGGGCATGGCCGGGTTGATCTCGGCAATTACCAGCTTTGCGCTTTGCACAGCGGCTGCAACCACATCCACGGACACACCAAGACTGACGTAGCCGAAACTATCCGGCGGGGTGACCTGGATGAGTGCCACGTCGAGGGGGATACGGCCGATCCTGAACAACTCGGGGACTCGGGCGATCGAAACCGGCACATATTCGGCCACCCCCTGTTTGATGGCTTCGCGCATGTCAGCACCGACGAAGAAGGTACGGTGCCGGAACTTGGTGGCCACCTTACCCGCCTCGTCATAGCGGATGGCACCGTTGGTAATGAAGTGAAGGAGCTCGACATCCGCTGGCGGATTGGGCAAGTCCTCGATGGTCTGCACGAGCGTGCGTGGCGTGGCGCAGGCCGTGCCAACAAATACATGGTTTCCCGGCTTGATCAGGCGTGCTGCAGCCTCGGCTGTGATGAGCTTGGTGCGGTAGGTTTCGAGATTGGATAGGGTCATGGTATTCGTATATTCAGGTCACGTAACGAGCGCAGAATGATATGCGGCGTTTTGCGCTCCGCCAAGTCCATCATTGGTCAAGCGGTGCTAAAGTGCGCGACTCCGCCTACAAGCTCTAGCCGTGCGCCTCTTTCGTCTTGCCAAAATAGCCCGCGTCGGACTCAGGTTCGGCCTTGACCGGCTGATCTTCGAACACGACCCCGAGGGCCGGCTTGCCCTGCCGCTCCAGTTGCTGAACGGCCTCTGCTTCTGGCGCAGCGCCGCCGATCTGACTGCCCCGCGCGGCCAACGCCTGCGTCAGGCGCTCGAAGCGCTCGGGCCGATTTTTGTCAAGTTCGGCCAGGTGCTGTCGACCCGCCGCGACCTGCTGCCCACCGACCTCGCGGACGAACTGGCGCTGTTGCAGGATCGCGTGCCACCCTATCCGGCCGAGCAAGCCATCACCGAAATCGAGAAGAGCTTCGGCCGGCCGCTGGCGGAAATCTTTGGCAGTTTCGAACGTGAACCGGTGGCTTCGGCTTCCGTGGCGCAGGTGCATTTCGCCACCTTGCATGATGGGCACGAGGTTGCGATCAAGGTGCTGCGACCAGGTATCGCGCCAGTTATCGCCCACGACCTGGCGCTGCTCGACACCTTCGCAAGCCTGCTCGAACGCTTCTGGTCGGACGGCAAGCGCCTCAAGCCGCGCGAGGTGGTGGCGGAGTTTGCCAAGCACCTCGCCGACGAGCTCGACCTGATGCGCGAGGCCGCCAACTGCTCGCAACTGCGGCGCAACTTCACCAACTCGACGCTGCTGCTGGTACCGGAAGTTTATTGGGATTACTGCACCCATTCGGTCATGACGATGGAGCGCATGCATGGCATTCCGATCGGCCAGATCGACCGCCTGCGCGAAGCCGGCGTCGACCTGAAGCAACTTTCCCGCATGGGGGTCGAAACCTTCTTTACCCAGGTATTCCGCGACGGCTTCTTTCACGCCGACATGCACCCGGGCAACATCCTCATCTCCGACAACCCGGCCACCTTCGGCCGCTACGTCGCGCTCGACTTCGGTATCGTCGGTACGCTCACCGAGACCGACCAGAAGTACATGGCGATCAACTTTCTTGCCTTCTTCCAACGCGACTACAAGCGCGTCGCCATCGCCCACATCGAATCGGGCTGGGCACCGGCCGGGACGCGCGTCGATGAACTCGAAGCTGCCGTGCGCGCCGTCTGTGAGCCGATCTTTGACCGGCCGCTGAAGG
>CAIYZZ010000245.1 GCA_903930805.1 uncultured Rhodocyclaceae bacterium
AGGAGACGCTGATTGTCATCAGTTCAGACCTGTCACACTACCATCCCTACGTCGACGCCCAGCATCGCGACCGACATACCGTAGACGCCATCACCCACCTGCACCTGCTGCTCGATCAGGAGCAGGCCTGCGGTGCAGCGTCGATCAACGGTCTCATCGAAGTGGCGCAGCGGCGTGGCCTGAAGCCCCAACTGCTTGACCTGCGTAACTCGGGTGATACGGCCGGCGACAAATCGCAAGTGGTTGGCTACGCCAGCTTTGCTTTCACGGAAGCCGGCCATGCCAGATGACAATCTGGGTGCCGCCCTGCTCATCCGCGCCCGCAATGCGATAACCGCTGATTTCGGAGCGGCAGCCCAACCCGAGCCCCATCACCCTGCGCTCGCCCAGCCCGGTGCCACCTTCGTCACCCTGACGCAAGCGGGGCAACTGCGTGGCTGCATCGGCTCACTCGAAGCTTGGCGGCCGCTCGACGCAGATGTGCGTGCCAACGCCAGTGCCGCCGCCTTCCGCGATCCCCGCTTCAATCCGCTCAGTCGCGAAGAACTCGCTGGAACCCGCGTTGAAGTCTCGCTCTTGACGCCAGCCGTTCCAATAACCTTCACCGATGAAGTAGATGCCATCCGCCAACTACGCCCCAACATCGACGGCATGATCTTCGAATGCCACGGCCGGCGCGGCACCTTCCTGCCGCAGGTGTGGGAAAGCCTGCCTGAACCGCACGAGTTCTTCGCCCACCTCAAGCAGAAAGCTGGTTTCGCCGCCAACTTCTGGTCACCGGACGTCAAGCTTTACCGCTACGAGGTACGGAAATGGAAAGAGCCAGAGAAGCATTAACCGGTGCAGGTGTTGTAGCGGCCCGCTGGTGGCACACTCTTCCCGACGGGCGCATCCAGTGCGATCTCTGCCCGCGCGACTGCAAGCTCCACGAGGGCCAGCGCGCCGCCTGCTTCGTGCGAGCAAACCAAGGCGGGCAGATGATCCTCACCACCTACGGTCGCAGCTCCGGCTTCTGCATCGACCCCGTCGAAAAGAAGCCGCTCAACCACTTCTATCCCGGCTCCAGCATCCTTTCCTTCGGCACCGCCGGTTGCAACCTTGCCTGCAAATTTTGCCAAAACTGGGACATTTCGAAATCGCGCGACATGGATCGCCTGATGGATGAAGCCAGCCCGGCGGCCATCGTTCAAGCAGCCAAGACGCATGGTGTGAAAAGCGTTGCCTTCACCTACAACGACCCGGTGATCTTTGCCGAATATGCCATGGATACCGCCGATGCCTGCCATGCGCTCGGCATCCAGACGGTGGCCGTCACAGCCGGCTACATGCATTTGCCGGCAGCACGCGAATTCTACGCCAGGATGGATGCCGCCAACATCGACCTGAAGGCGTTTACCGACGACTTCTACTTCAAGCTCTGCGGTGGTCACCTGCAGCCGGTGCTCGATCTCATCGCCTTTGTCCATCGCGAGACAAACTGCTGGATCGAACTGACGACGCTGCTGATCCCCGGAAAAAATGATTCAGACGTGGAACTCCGTCTACTCGCGGATTGGTGTTTCAAAGAACTCGGCCCCGACGTGCCGTTGCACTTCTCGGCCTACCACCCCGATTACAAGCTGGATGCCCCCGCCACGCCGCCGGCCACGCTGGCACGCGCACGGCAGATCGCGCGGGATGCTGGCCTGCGTTACGTCTATACCGGCAACGTGCATGACAGAACTGGCGACACCACGCTGTGTCCGGGCTGCGGCAAACCCATCATCGAACGCGACTGGTACGAAATCCTCAGCTACACGCTGTACGACTCGGGCCGCTGCCAACACTGCGGCACCGCCATCGCCGGCCGCTTCGGCCGTTTTGAGAAACCCTTCGGCTCACGGCGCATCCCGATACACCTCAGCACCTGACCACAAAAAGTCGGCGCTGGCGGAACGGCGGCTCTACCCCCGCCGCCAGGTCGTACCCTGCGGCCCGTCTTCCAGCACGATGCCGGCAGCCTTGAGTTCATCACGGATACGATCTGATTCGGCGAAGTTTTTCGCCTTTTTTGCCGTACTGCGAGCACCGACTTTCGCGTCGATCTCTGCCGCGCTCAGGCCATCGGCTGCCGTCGGACCAGCCTGCAAAAACTCGACCGGATCACGCTGCAACAGTCCCAGCACGCCCGCCAGCCCCTTGAGTTGCACAGCCAATTTTTCATCTTTGCTGCGATTGAGTTCGTTGGCGATGTCGAACAGCACGGCGACGGCTTCGGGGGTGGCAAAATCATCGTCCATCGCGTCGCGGAAGTGGCAGGCGTAGGCCTCGTCCCAGTCGATTTCCGCCGCAACATCGAAGCCTTTCAATGCCGTGTAAAGACGCGTCAGCGCGGCGCGGGCATCGTCGAGGTGGCCGTCGGAATAGTTGAGCGGGCTGCGGTAGTGGGCACGCAGGATGAAGAAGCGCACCACTTCGGCATCATATTTCTTGAGGATGTCGCGGATGGTAAAGAAGTTTCCGAGCGACTTTGACATCTTCTCGTCATCGACACGGACGAAGCCGTTGTGCATCCAGTAATTGACGAAGGTCTTGCCGTGCGCACCTTCGGATTGGGCGATCTCGTTTTCGTGGTGCGGAAACTGCAAATCCTGGCCGCCGCCGTGAATATCAAAGTGCTGGCCGAGCAGTTGTGAACTCATCGCCGAGCATTCGATGTGCCAGCCGGGACGACCGGCACCCCAATTCGATTCCCACTTCACCTCGGCTGATTCTTCCGCCTTGGCATGCTTCCAGAGCACGAAATCGAGCGGATCCTGCTTGCCCTCCTGAACATCGACGCGCTCCCCGGCGCGCAAGTCCTCGATCGACTTTCCGGAGAGCTTGCCGTAGCCGGCAAATTTGCGCACCGAATAGCACACGTCGCGGTTGGCGGCGAGGTAAGCGTAGCCATTCTTTTCCAGCGTGCCGATCATGTCGAGCATCTGCGGGACATATTCGGTGGCGCGCGGCTCAAGATCGGGCGGTTGAACCCCCAGCGCAGCGGCATCTTCACGCATAAAACCGATGAAGCGATCAGTCAGCGCACGCACCGTTTCACCATTCTCAGCAGCTCGTTTGATGATTTTGTCGTCAATATCGGTGATGTTGCGCACATAGGTCA
>CAIYZZ010000246.1 GCA_903930805.1 uncultured Rhodocyclaceae bacterium
CCATCGCTCCGGGCCCGAAGGTATCAAATACGCACTCCTTACCCTCATGATCCGAGGCGAAAACCTTGACTCGCCCATCCAGTATCAAATACAAAGAATGCCCTTCATCACCCTCGGTGATGAGAGTCGCATGCTTTCGAAAATGCCGGACCGTGCCCAACGCCGCAAGTTCGCTTAATGGAGCGTCAGCATCCGGTTTTCGATGGTCGATCTCAATTACGCGGTTCATTCGCAATTTGCCGAAAATTCTACAAATAACTGAGGTATTTTCTGTAGTAAAGCACGATTTGTTAATCTACCATTCACTTGGCGCGGAAGATTAGTAGCGCTGTCAATTCTGAAACAAGGCAAACCTGTCGAAAGGCGGGGACGCAAAATCACCGGCCTAAGGGGCGCTCCAGGCAGCGCCCCATGGTAGCGGGATCACCAGGAGATTGCCATGGTCACGAGTGTCACCCTTCGCTTCGAAGAACTCAGGTCGGGGGGTATGTTGCCTTCTCCACATGGGGTCGCTCAAGCGGTGCTGGAAATGACCCGACGGCCTGATGCCAGTATCCAGAACATCACGCCCCTGGTTCAAATGGATCCTGCGATGGCTGGGCGTATGTTGCGATACGCCAATGCCGCGCACGGAGGCAGCCTGCGTCATATTGCTTCCTTGAAACAGGCGGTTACCTTTCTTGGTCTATTCCGGGTACGGCAGATCGCGCTGGCATTTTCCCTGATTGATCAGTACCGAGCAGGAACCTGCCCGTCGTTTGACTATGCCGGCTACTGGACAACCTCGCTGGCTACCGGAATTGCCGCTCAAGAATTAGCCCCACTGGCACATAGTCCTCCGGATGAAAGTTTTACCTGCGGTCTGTTGTCAGGCATTGGCCGACTGGCAATTGCTGCTGTGTATCCAGAACAATATGCCGAATTGCTGCGTCTTGAGCTAACAGGCAACTCGATGTGTAACGAGGAACTTACCCGGTTTGGCATCGATCACGCCACTTTGTCCGCAGAAATGCTGCTTGGCTGGGGGTTACCGGATATCTTTGCCAATGCCGTCCGCCATCATGAACAGCCAGCTGACATCCCATTTACTCCGGGATCGCGGGCACACACGTTGACGATGTCGTTGTACTTTGCGATGCGGATCGGGCAATTGCTCAATCTGGATGAAACTCAGCGCTGGGATCAGGTGCCCGCGCTGTATCACTCAGCTGCTCAACTCGGCATCGAGGAAGCCGATGTTCCTCCTCTGGTAGAGCGGGTAATGGTCGGGTGGCAAGGCTGGGCAAAAGAGCTCAAGTTACCGACACGTACCCATCCAGATCTTCGCGCACTTCTGTCAGCCCCACCTATATCCATGAGCAAGCCAGATATGTCGGCGCTCATGATTCTGTCATTACGCGTCGTTCTGATGGTAAGAGATCCCGGGCGGTTAGAAGCCTTGGCAAAAACTCTCGAAGCCATGGGGTTGCAAAGCGAATCGGCAAGTGACATTACGAGCATATGTCGTTTGCTACATGAGAACACCCCGGATGTCGCGATCATCGATGTCGGTGGGTTCGGTGACGAGGCTATCGAGCAACTGCGCATGTTGCGTGATGAGGCGGGAAATTCTCTCCACTGCATTGCCTTGATTCCAACGGAGGCAGAGGGGGATGCGCCTCGACTGATGCTGGCCGGAGCTTCCGACTATCTTCTCTACAACGCTTCAGAGGCTGCGTTGACCGCACGCCTTTCAACTGCACAACAGCTTTTGTCTCTACAGGGTGCGGTAAAAGCCGAGCGTGAATTGGCCGTAAGTACTGCGGGGGAATGGGCACGCACCAACCGTCGTTTATTGCATGAAGCGCTCACGGATCCGCTGACCCAGATTCCCAATCGCCGCTATGGAATGGATCGCTTTGCACAGGAATGGTCGATTGCTTCCAGCAGCGATTTGCCCATGGCCTGTCTGATGCTCGATATTGACCACTTCAAACGCGTCAATGATCAACGGGGCCATGATGTCGGCGACTTGGTATTACGCCAGGTCGCCGAGATAGTCGAGCGTAGTTGTCGTCGTGGCGACATCGTATTCCGCTATGGCGGGGAGGAATTTTGTGTGATCAGCCCCAGCACCGGATTGCGTGAGGGACTGAACCTCGGCGAACGTATTACTGGTGCAGTACGTAGCAGCCACTTTGGCAAGCCAGAGGACAGGTTTCAAATAACCTTGAGTATCGGTGTGGCAGTCAGAAAAGTAGAAATGCTCGGACCAGACAATCTGATTTCCATGGCAGATGGCGCGCTTTATGCGGCAAAAGATAATGGTAGGGATCGTGTTTCCGCAGCCTGACGGGCTCAGGAAAATGCGGCGGGCAAGCAGGTGAGACACTAAACCTCGGCGCTGGCGGGACGGCACCCCTGCTTTTTTGTTCGGCAGTAACATTGCCTTCTCGGGTAATCTTGACGTTTGCGTAGGGAATTTTGTGCAAACGGGCTCAAGAACAGTGTCGAATCATCCCAGAAAACATATTGAGTGCGAACGATGTATCGATCACGTCTGACCACCCAGCGGTTGGCCGCCGTTTTTCTGCTGGGCTGCCTGCTCTTCAATTATCCCTTGCTGGCCTTGTTCAACAAGGCTGCGGTGATTTTTGGCATCCCCGTGTTGTACGGCTATATCTTTTTGGCTTGGCTGGGATTGATCCTGCTGGTCGCGCTCGTCATCGAGAACAGGCAAGACTGATGCTCACCGGCTGGGTGGTCATCTTTGTCTCGTTTGCCTACCTTGGCATTCTGTTCGCCATTGCCTGGGTGGCCGACCGGCGCGCCGACCAGGGACGCTCGCTGATTGCCAACCCAACCGTCTATGCCCTGTCGCTGGCTGTTTACTGTACTACCTGGACTTTCTACGGCAGCGTGGGGCGCGCGGCAGCGACAGGGATTGGCTTCCTGCCGATCTATCTCGGGCCGACCTTGATGATGGCGTTGGGCTGGTTCGTCATCCACAAGATCATTCGCGTGGTCAAGGCGAACCGGATAACCTCGATTGCCGACTTCATCGCCTCGCGCTATGGGAAAAGCCAGTTGCTCGGCGGACTGGTGACGGTGATCGCGGTGGTCGGGGTGATTCCCTATATTGCACTGCAACTGAAGGCAGTCTCCAGCAGTTTCAAGATACTTGCTTCCGGGCCAGACATGGTGATGTTGGCATCTGCCGGTGCCGTTCCATTGCTCCAGGACAGCACTCTCTACGTGGCGATCATCATGGCGGCGTTTACCATACTCTTCGGCACGCGCCACCTCGATGCCACCGAACGCCACGAGGGTATGGTGGCGGCGATCGCCTTCGAGTCGGTAGTCAAACTGGTGGCCTTCATCGCCGTTGGATTGTTTGTCACCTATGGCATGTTCGACGGCATCGGCGATATCTTTGCGCGTGTCCGTGCGCTGCAAAAACTGGAGCACTTGCTGACGACGGCCGATACGGCGTCCGGCTATGGCAGTTGGGCGGCGCTGACTTTCCTTTCGTTTCTCTCGGTATTACTTTTGCCGCGACAGTTTCAGATCGCCGTGGTGGAAAACGTCAACGAATCGCATTTGCGGCGCGCCGCCTGGCTGTTTCCGCTCTATCTGTTCCTGATCAATCTGTTCGTGTTGCCCATAGCGCTGGGTGGCCTGTTGCATTTTGGTACCCGTGGTGTCGATGCCGATACCTTCGTGTTGACGCTGCCGATGGCCAACCAGCATGAAGGGCTGGCCCTGTTCGCCTATATCGGCGGGTTATCCGCCGCTACGGGCATGGTCATCGTCGAAACCATCGCACTGTCGACGATGGTATGCAACGACCTTGTCATGCCACTGCTGTTGCGCTGGGGGTGGCTTGGCCTGCAAGGGCGGGGCGACCTTTCCGGGTTGTTGTTGGGGATTCGCCGCTGGGCCATCGTCGCCATCCTCATGCTTGGTTATGGCTACTTCAGGCTCGCCGGCGAAGCTTATGCGCTGGTCAGCATCGGCCTGATTTCCTTTGCGGCAGTCGCACAATTCGCACCAGTGCTGATTGGCGGTCTCTATTGGAAAGGGGCGACGCGCAGCGGGGCGCTGGCGGGATTGATCGCAGGTTTCGCCATCTGGATTTATACACTGCTGCTACCCTCGTTTGCCAAATCCGGCTGGCTGCCAGCAGACTTCATGACGGCTGGTCTGTTCGGAGTCGAGTTGCTGCGCCCGCAACAACTCTTTGGCCTCTCCGGGTTGGACGAGATTAGCCATTGTCTCTTGTGGAGCCTGCTGGCCAATATCGGGGCTTACGTCGGATTTTCGTTAATGCGAGCTCCCGATGCGCGCGAAGCACGTCAGGCCAGTCTGTTTGTCGGCGCCCTGCGTGCCGAGGACGCTGGCCACTGGCGCGGACGCATAGCCCCGGGGGCAGGCACGCTTGTCCAGGTTGGCGACTTGCTGGCGTTGGCTGGTCGTTTTCTTGGGCCGGAGAAGTCACAAGTCGCTTTCGAGCGCTATGCCCGGACGCGCGAAACCACGCTGGCACAACTGACTGCGGATGCCGACCTGGTGCATTTTGCCGAAACACAACTGGCGGGAGCCATTGGCTCGGCTTCGGCGCGCGTAATGGTGGCTTCGGTGGTTGAAGAGGAACCGCTCGGGCTCGACGAGGTGATGAACATTCTCGACGAAGCTTCGCAGGTGCGTGCCTACAGTCACGAACTGGAGCTGAAGTCGCAGGAATTGACGCGGGCAACCGCCGAATTGCGCGCCGCGAATGAGCAGTTGCGCGAGCTCGACCGCATGAAAGATGATTTCATTTCCACCGTGACCCACGAACTGCGCACGCCACTGACCTCGATTCGTGCCTTTTCTGAAATGCTGCACGAAGACCCGCGCATCGAACTTGCCGACCGTACTCGATTCCTTGGCATCATCGTCGGCGAAACCGTGCGCCTGTCGCGCCTCATCAACCAGATTCTCGATCTCGCCAAACTCGAATCTGGGCGTGCCGAGTGGACCAGCGTTGAGGTCGATCTGGCGCAGGTAATCCTTGAGGCGAGCGAATCCCTCAGTCAGCTTTACAAAGACAAAGGTGTAGCGTTGACGCTCGAGATCGTAGAGCCGTTGGCCAGCGTGCAGGCCGATCGTGACCGGTTGATGCAGGTCATGATCAACCTGCTGTCGAACGCAGTGAAATTTGTGCCACAAAATGTTGGGCGGGTAAAAGTCGGCGCTGGCGGGACGGCGCATGAGCTACGCGTAACGGTGGCAGATAACGGTCCTGGCATCGTGCCCGAAGACCGGGAGGTGATTTTCGAGAAGTTCCGCCAAGGCGGGCAGGATGTGCTTACCGACAAGCCGCAGGGCACCG
>CAIYZZ010000247.1 GCA_903930805.1 uncultured Rhodocyclaceae bacterium
AGGGTGCGCGACATCCTGCCTCGGTTGGTGAGCCGGGTGCAAGATGCACCGGGTAAATCGGTATTTGAACCAGAGTTGCAGTATGAAGTCCTTGATCTGGTGCATGCCACGGGAGCCGTTAGCGTGATCGGCGAGGCCCATGTCCGCATCGGTGCCACGCCGCCGCCTGAGCAGTTCCTGCCGCTGCTCAATTGGGTACGCCTCCGGCTGGCCACTGATTCGATCCTTGCAACCCACGCCCTGTCAGGTGAATATGCGCCAGCCGCCGGTTTCTCGGACATTGCCTCGGGCCTGCTAGCAATTCGCCTCGACGATAGCCGCGAACAGTTTCTGCTGTGGTTTCGCGACGAGGTTGTGCGCTCCATTCCCTGGGCCGGCGAGGCCGCCAAGCAGTTGATGGAGGACGAGTATGGGCCCAAGCTGGAGCCACGCCGCTCCTTTGCACTCTGGGTACAAACCCAACGCGGCGAATCCCTGCCGTGGTCCGCCCTGGAAGTCGATGCGGCGCGGTTGCTTTCGATCACGTTGGAGGAAGTGTTCGCTCATCAGCAACTCCATCTCGCAGCAGAATCGAACCGCTTGGCCGCTTCGGTATACGAAAGCAGCAGTGAAGGGATGCTCGTGGTCGATGCGAACAACCTTATCATTGCTGTCAATCCAGCCTTCACCAAGCTAACCGGATACAGCCCGGAAGAAACCATCGGCCAGACGCCCAGAATCCTTAAATCAGACAAGCATGACCGGGCTTTCTATGAATCTATGTGGCAGTCAATCAACGCCGACGGATATTGGTGCGGCGAAATATGGAACCGGCGCAAGAGCGGCGAGATCTATCCGGAATGGTTGACCATCAACACCATTCTGGACGACAACGGCGCGGTGCATCGCCGGATCGGGCTGTTTACCGATATAGCGGAAAGGATTCGTGCCGAGGAGCAGATCAGGCAGCACGCCTTCTTCGACCCGCTCACCCACCTGCCCAACCGCCGCCTGTTCTATGACCGCCTCAATCAGGAAATCAGGAAGACGCACCGGCAGGAGGAGCATACGGCGCTGCTGTTCATCGACCTTGACCGGTTCAAGGACGTCAATGACACACTCGGACACACCAAGGGTGATCAATTGCTGCTGCAAGCCGCTGCCCGCATCGGCGCCTGTCTGAGGGCCACGGACACTCTCGCGCATCCCGGTGGTGACGAGTTCGCGGTTCTGCTCGATACGACGAACGATCTCGCCAGCGTGGAGGAAATTGCCCAATCGATCATCCGAACCCTGACCGACCCCTACTCGCTGGACGATGAACAGATCGTCATCTCGGCCAGTCTGGGCATCGCTTTTTTTCCGATGGATGCAGACAACACCGAGGACCTGCTCAAGAATGCCGAGCAGGCCATGTATGAGGCCAAGCGTTCCGGGCGCGGGCGCCACAGCTACTTCGCATCGTATATGCAGGAGGCCGCGCAAGTCCGCATGCGGCTTCTCCATGACTTGCGTGGCGCTCTCGGCGAAAATCAGTTCGCGGTTTATTACCAGCCGATCGTCGACCTGGCGACCGGATCAATCCGGAAGGCGGAGGCGCTGATCCGCTGGCATCATCCGGACCATGGCATGATCAGTCCGGCCGCATTCATTCCTCTGGCCGAAGAAACCGGCGCCATCATTGACATCGGCAACTGGGTGTTTCGCGAAGCGGCCGGACAAGTCGCGCGTTGGCGCCTCGCTTACCATGACACATTCCAGATCAGCGTAAACAAGTCTCCTGTTCAGTTCTCCAGCAGCGCTGACTCCAACGCGGAATGGTTCGCATATCTTGAACACCTGGGGCTGCCGGGGCAAAGCATCGTGGTCGAAATCACCGAAGGACTGCTGATGGGTGCCAACGCTGGCGTCAACGGAAAGCTGCTCGGCTTTCGAGATGCTGGCATAGAAGTGTCACTGGACGATTTCGGTACGGGATATTCGTCACTCTCCTACCTCAACAAGTTCGACATCGACTACCTCAAGATCGACCAGTCCTTTGTGCGCGACATGGGTCCAGATTCGAGCAATCTGGCCCTCTGCGAGGCAATCATCGTCATGGCACACAAACTGGGAATGAAGGTGATTGCTGAGGGTGTAGAAACGATAGCGCAGCGCGACTTGTTGGCCGCAGCGGGGTGTGACTATGGGCAGGGGTTCCTGTTTTCGCGCCCGGTGCCGCCTGCTGAATTCGAAAAATTGATGAACTGACGTTTCCAGCAGTCTCTCCAAAAGTCGGCGCTGGCGGGACGCCATTTTTCGCATGGCCATCTGGCTTGACCGCAGCCGAGTCAGCCGCTAAACTATACCCGACTAATTTCATAAGCTATTATTTAAGGAAACCCAAATGGATGCCAAAGAAAATATTCACCAGACCGTTACCCAGAATCCCGTCGTGCTCTACATGAAGGGCACCCAGCAGTTTCCGCAGTGCGGTTTTTCGGGTCGCGCCGCACAAATTCTCAAGGCTTGCGGCGTGGATTTCATCGACGTGAATGTGCTGGCTGATGCCGAAGTGGTTCCGGCGTTGCGCGAATACGCCGACTGGCCGACGATTCCGGTGCTCTACATCAAGGGCGAATTCATCGGTGGCTGCGACATCATGACTGAGATGTATCAGGCGGGCGAACTGCAGCAGAAGCTCGCGGCTATCGCCTGAAACTAGAGACACTAAGCCCGAACTCGCCAGCGCGGCGAGCGACGCTGTCAGGTTTGTGCCAGCAGTGTGTTGGTGCGTGCCAGACGCTCGGCGAGCACGAGCAGAAAACCCTGATAGAAGTGCATGCGGCAGGCATCCGAGGCGTGTCGCAGGGAAGTTCCTGGGATGGTCACGACGCGCGCCGCAGTTTTGGCTGTCACATCGGCAACACGGTGCGGGTGGCGGCGATCGATCACCGCCATTTCGCCGATGACTTCGCCGTACCCCAGCGTGCCCAGGAGATGCTCCTGCTTGGTGACGCCCAGTTCGCCGTCGAGGACAAAACAAAAATAGTCGCCAGGGTCGCTATCTTTCATGAGCCGGGTACCGGCGGCCACGTCTTCCCAGCGCGCGAAGCGCACGACCTCCCAGATTTCGACATCGGAAAAGTCATCGAAGAAGTGAAGCTGGCGGAGGGTTTCGAACTTTTCGCTGTCCGGCACTGCCATCTGGCGCGTAGCGAGTTGCTGGTTGCGGAAAGCCTGGGCGAGGTCATGCGAAAACTCCGCCCAACTGGCATAGCGATCCCCTAGTTCCTTTTGCATGGCACGCGCCACAACAGCATCAAGTGCGGCAGGAATGTCGTTGCGGAAGGTTGAGGGTGGCGGCGGATCGATGTTGCAGATCTGGTAGACCATGCCGAAGTTGCTGCTGGCCTGAAAGGGCAGGCGGCCGGTGAGTAGTTGAAACATCACCACGCCGAGCGCATAAATGTCGGTTTGGTGATTGAGCGTTTGCTCGCTGACCTGCTGGGGCGACATGTAGGCGGGCGAGCCGACGCCGACGACCTGAGTTTGGGTCTGATCTTCGCCGGTGCGGATACATGCGCCGAAGTCGGATATTTTGATGTCGCCGCTGCCGATCTCGACTGATTCATCTTCCTGGGCGAGCAGAATGTTGGCGGGCTTGATGTCACGGTGGGTGATACCGAGCCGATTGGCATATTCGAGGGCACGCGTGCATTTGAAGATGATCTCGACGACGCGGTCGATCGGCAGCAATGTCTCGTGGCTGCAAAACTGCTCCAGCGTACCGCCCTTCACATACTCCATGACGATGTAGCTTTCTTCCTCCCCCACCACCGCATCGTAGATTTGCACGATGTGCGGGTGCATCAACTTGCCGGCGAGCGAGGCCTCGTTGATCAGCAAATGACGGAACAGCTTGCCGCGTTCGCGATCCTTGAGAATGTCTGGAAAGATCAGCTTGACCGCCACCTCGCGCTCGGCGAAGGGGTCGTAGGTCAGGTAGACGGTTGAAGTCGCTCCTTCGCCGAGTTTGCGGATGACCTCGTATTTGCCGCCGATCTTTTCCATGCCCAGTATGTCAGCGTAGGTCAGAGCGTAGTACGCAGACGCACGATGGCTGCCATAACCTGGTTCGGCGCGGTGCCGCCCGGGTGGTCGCGCGCGGCGAGTGAGCCGACAACCGACAGCACGCCAAAAACATCATCGCCGACCAGTGGCGAGAAATCTTGCAATTCGGTGAGCGAGAGATCAGCCAGATCGCAGCCCTTCAGCTCGGCGGTGCGCACGGCGCGGGCTACGGCCTCATGGGCATCGCGAAAGGGCAGGCCCTTCTTCACCAGATAATCGGCAAGGTCGGTTGCCGTGGCATAGCCTTGGCGCAGCGCAGCGGCCATCGCCTCTGGTTTGACCTGGATGCCTGTCACCATGTCAGCAAAGATGCGCAACGTGTCGATAAGAGTATCCGCCGTGTCGAACAGAGGCTCCTTGTCTTCCTGGTTGTCTTTGTTGTAGGCGAGGGGCTGGCCCTTCATCAGGGTGAGCAGGCCCATGAGATGGCCAAAGACACGGCCGCTCTTGCCGCGTGCGAGTTCTGGCACATCGGGATTTTTCTTCTGCGGCATGATCGACGAGCCGGTGCAGAAGCGGTCGGCGAGGTCGATAAAGCCGACGCGCGGATTCATCCAGAGAATCAACTCCTCGGAGAATCGTGATAGGTGCACCATCACCAGTGAAGCGGCGGCGCAGAACTCGATGGCGAAGTCGCGATCTGAAACGGCATCGAGGGAGTTTTCGCAGATGCAATCGAAACCTAGTTCGCTGGCAACGAAAGCGCGATCAATTGGGAAAGTGGTACCCGCCAGCGCGGCGGCGCCGAGCGGCAGACGGTTAACCCGCTTTCTGCAATCGACGAAGCGTTCGCGGTCGCGACGCAGCATCTCGACGTAGGCGAGCAGGTGGTGGCCGAAGGTAACGGGTTGCGCCACCTGCAAATGGGTGAAACCGGGCATCGGTGTCGCGGCGTGCTGCGCGGCGACATCAAGCAGGGCGCGGATGAAGTCAGACAGCAGCGTGTCAATGCTGTCGATGCCGTCACGCAGCCAGAGGCGGATATCGGTCGCGACCTGGTCGTTGCGTGAGCGACCAGTGTGCAGGCGCTTGCCCGCGTCGCCGATCAGTGCAATGAGGCGTTTCTCGATATTGAGATGCACATCCTCGTCATCGAGGTTCCAGACAAACGTGCCGGCCGCTATCTCAGCGGCAATCTGCGCCATGCCACGCTCGATGGCAGCAAAGTCATCTTGCGCAATGATGCCCTGCCGCGCCAGCATCTTGGCGTGTGCGAGTGAGCCGCGAATATCCTGAGGCGCCATGCGCTGGTCGAAAAAGACCGAAGCGGTATAACGCTTGACGAGGTCGGAGACGGGTTCGGCAAAGCGACCGGACCAAGCCTTGGCCATGCAGGTATTGGATGGGTGATCTGACATAATGGGCGCAAAGATGCTAAGTAAATTCCTGTTGAAGCCATGAGTATATCCTCGCGCCCGTACTCCTTCCGTCTACCCGACTTTCGCAACCAGGGTGTATGGCTGCGGCTGTTGTTGGCGGCGAATGGTCTGATGCTCGCGGTAGCGCTGATTGGCAATCGTGGGCTGGCCATGTTGTCACGCGAAATAGGCGAGTTGGCTGCCCTGGTCGAACCGGCATTGCTGCTAACCCTGTCCATCCTGTTTGTCTTCTCGCCGCGCCTGCAACGACTGCCCCCGCGCCCTGGCATGCTGGTGGTGGTGGCCGTGTCGACGGCGGCAATGGCCGGGGTGGATACCCTACTGGGGGGCATCTTCGGTAGCCAGGGGGGCTGGCGCCCGCCGCTGGCAGCCGGCTTGAGTGCTGTGCTGCTGCTTGCCTGGTTCAACTTGCGCGCCCGCGCGCAAACGCCAGCGCTTGCCGAAGCACGCCTGCAGGCGCTGACGGCCCGTATCCGCCCGCATTTCCTGTTCAATAGCCTGAATGCCGTGCTCGGCGTGATTCGCGAGGATCCGCGCCGTGCCGAGGCCGCGCTGGAAGAACTTGCCGAGTTGTTCCGCGCCCTGATGCAGGACAACCGCGAACTGGTACCCCTATCGGATGAAATCATGCTGGCGCGCAAATATCTTGATATCGAACGCCTGCGCCTTGGCGAACGACT
>CAIYZZ010000248.1 GCA_903930805.1 uncultured Rhodocyclaceae bacterium
GCCCTTGCGGTGGAAATAGATCGGCGCGCTGTGCAATCCCAGCAGTACGGCGGCCGCTTCGACGGCGGTCGGCTTGTGCCCGACGTACTCTGCGGCCAGCTCCTCGAAGCCAAATTCGGCATCAGGGCAAACCTCCCAGAGAAACTCGGTCTCGATCGCTTCCGCCTGCGCTTCGGCCTGCGATAACAACTCAGTCGCTCCGGGCGCCGCAAAACGCAGCAGCACGTTGGCTGCTTTCAATTTGACGCGCTTGCCGCTGGCGGTGTCGACTTGCAGGGAACTGTCGTTGTCCGCGACGATGGTGCCGGTCTTGAAGGCACCATCCTCTTCGAAAAGGAGGTTCATGGAAATCGGGAAGGCACGGCGGAAGGGGCGCGGATTATAGCCGCCGCCTCGCGGCTTCTGCCTGTGTCGCCAGCAACAGATCGGCAGTGTAGAGCGCCAGTCCCACCCAGATGGCGGCGAAAGCCAGCAGACGCGACAAGTTCATCGGCTCGGCATAAAAGAAAATTGCCACCAGAAATGAGAGCGAGGGTGCGACATACTGGAGAAATCCCATCGTCGCCAAAGGCAGGCGGCGCGCGCCGATGGCGAAGAGCAGCAGGGGAATTGCGGTAACCGCGCCGGAGGCGACCAGCAGGACGTCGATTGTAACGGTCTGACCAAAGTGGCCCATGTTTCCCATAGTGCCAAGCCAGAGCAGGTACAGCGCGGCGAAAGGCGCAGCGCACGCGGTTTCGAGCAGCAGGCCACCCGCGGCATCCACCGGCAACTGCTTGCGCAGCAAACCATAGCTGCCGAAGGTTGCCGCCAGTGCCAATGAGACCCAGGGCAGGCCGCCGATGCGCCAGCCTTCGAGGGCCACGCCGGTTACCGCCAGCACCACGGCAGCCCACTGGCGTGGGCGCAGGCGTTCGTGCAGCACGACAACACCCAGCACAATGCTGACGAGCGGCGTTATGAAATAGCCGAGGCTGGTTTCGAGAATGCGGTCCGCATTTACTGCCCAGACGAAGATGAACCAGTTTGTCATCACCAAGGCGGCCGCGAGGGCGGCATGCAGCAAAGTGCGCGGATTCTGGGCGTGACGCCAGACGGGCGCAAGCCGGCCACGCACCGCAAGCAAGCTGCCGACCAGCAGCAGCGACCAGACAACGCGATGGGCAATGATCTCGAGCGCCGGCACGCTACCCAGTTGCTTGAAGAAGATGGGCACCAACCCCCAGAGTACGTAGGCGCCCAGAGCAGCAGCGACTCCTTCGCGCATCATTGTCGTTGCGGGGTTCATGTCGGGCCGGCAAAGGCCAGAATCTCGTCGAGGTAGTCATCCCAGCGTGTGAAGCCGTGATCGCCGCCGTGCAGCACAGTCTGGCGCGCACCGGCATATCGCACGACGGCCTGGCGGTAGTCGAGCGTTTCGTCCCCTTCCTCGACCAGCAGCCAGTAGCGAGACGGATCAGCAAACGCCGGCACTTCAAGGGCGCACAGTTCGGTAATGTGCTGCTGCGTGAAATCGAACGCTTCACCGCTATAGAGCCAGGTTTGTGGGCCGAGATAACGTTCGAGTTCGATGGCTGCAACCACGGCCGGGTTGACCAGTACCGCCTTCAGTCCGTGCTTTTCGGCGAGGTACGTCGCGTAGTAACCGCCGAGTGACGAACCCACCAGAGTTGCCGTCCCGCCAGCGCCGACTTTTTCGCGAATGATGGCATCGGCCAGTGCGACCGCCGCTGCCGGTGAGGCCGGCAGTTGCGGGCAGATCAGGCGATCCGCAACGCCACGTTGCGCCATGCGCGCTGCAAGCGCCTGCACCTTGCGCGACTGCGGGCCGCTGGTGAAGCCATGCAAATACAGGATCAGGGGTTGCTCCAATTCACCAGTTCCAGCTGCCAGGTGGCCAGCACGACGATGCCGAAGACAATGCGATACCAGGCGAAGAGGGTGAAGTCGTGCGTCATGATGTAACGCAGCAGCCAGCGCACGCAGAGGAAAGCGGAAACGAAGGCCGAGATGAAGCCGACAACCCACAGGCCCAGATCGTCCGCCGCCAGCAGATGACGCTCCTTCCAGAGCTGGTAGAGCGTCGCAGCAGCGAGCGTGGGCACGGCGAGGAAGAAGGAAAACTCGGTGGCAGCGCGACGGCTCAAACCACAGAACCGCCCGCCGATGATGGTGGCGCCGGAACGCGAAGTGCCAGGAATCAGCGCGCAAGCCTGGGCAAAGCCGAGCTTGAGAGCATCCAGCGGGCCGATGTCATCGACCGACTGTACCGTGATGCTGTGCTCGCGCCGCTCGGCCCAGAGAATGACGAAAGCGCCGACAATGAAGGCCAGCGCCACCGGCACAGGTGCAAACAGGTGCGCCTTGATGGTCTTGCCGAACAGCAGGCCGAGCACGGCGAGTGGCATGAAGGCGATAGCCAGATTGGTGACGAAACGCCGCGCCACGGGATCGCCGGGCAAGCCGGCCAGTACGCGGGCGAAGCGCTGGCGATACTCCCAGACCACAGCGAGAATCGCGCCGGACTGGATGACGATTTCGAAAAGTTTGCCGCGCTCATCGTTAAAATTCAGCAAGTCTCCAGCTAGAATCAAGTGTCCCGTGCTGGAGATCGGCAGAAATTCCGTGAAGCCTTCGACGAGGCCGAGAATCAACGCCTGCAATAACGGGTAAAAATCCATGTCACGAAAGAGACGAGAAACCAAGGGGCGGCGAGTCTAACATGCTGAAAAAGATTGCCGTCGAGCACCTCACGCTGGGCATGCATATCCACGAGTTTTGCGGCTCGTGGATGGATCATCCGTTCTGGCGCACGAAATTCGTCCTCGAAGATCCGGAAGATCTGCGCCAAATCAAACTGTGCGGCATCAAGGAGATGTGGATCGACGTCCAGAAGGGCCGCGATATCGATAGCGTCGCCGGCACCTCCGAACAGGAAGTCGAGGCGCAGATCGACGCCACCCTCGAACAGATCGCCTCCCCCAAGGAAGAGGTGCCCCGCGTCTCGATGGCCGAAGAGGTGCAGCGCGCCGCCAAGATCTGCGCCACATCGAAAGAGGCCGTGGTTTCCATGTTTCAGGAAGCGCGCATGGGTAATGCGATCGATCACGAGGCCGCCGGTGCGCTGGTCGATGAAATTTCCAGTTCGGTACTACGCAATCCTGGTGCACTGATCAGCCTGGCGCGCCTCAAGACCGCCGACGATTACACCTACATGCACTCGGTGGCGGTTTGCGCCCTGATGGTGGCTCTCGCGCGCCAACTCGATCTCGACGAACCGTCCACCCGTGCGGCCGGCATGGCTGGCCTGTTGCACGACTTGGGCAAGGCCGTGTTGCCCATGGAAGTGCTCAACAAGCCGGGCAAGCTTACCGACGAGGAGTTCCGTATCGTCAAGAGCCACCCCGTCGAAGGCCATCGCATGCTGGTCGAGGGCGGGGCGGTGGGCGAGATTCCCCTCGATGTCTGCCTGCACCATCACGAAAAAGTCGATGGCAGTGGCTACCCGAAGGGCCTGAAAGATGTCGAGATCAGCCTGTATGCCAAGATGGGCGCGGTCTGCGACGTCTATGATGCCATCACCTCCAATCGCCCTTACAAGGCGGGCTGGGACCCGGCCGAGTCGATCCGCAAGATGGCCGAGTGGTCCAATGGCCATTTCGATGCGCGCATCTTCCAGGCCTTCGCCAAGAGCATCGGCATTTATCCCATCGGCTCACTGGTACGCCTGGCATCAGGCCGGCTCGGCATCGTTGTCGACCAAACCGAGAAATCCCTCCTGATGCCCAAGGTGCGGGTGTTTTTCTCCACCAAATCCAATACCCACATCCCCCCGGAAGTGGTGGATATTTCCAACCCTGCTTACATGGACAAGATCGCCGGCCGCGAAGACCCAGGCAAGTGGAACTTTCCCGACCTCGACAAGATGTGGGGCAGCGTCGATCTGTTCTGAGCGAACGCTACCGGATCAAGCCTTTTTCTTTGCCGCCGGTTTCTTCTTGGCTGCCGTCCCGCCAGCGCCGACTTTTGCCGTCTTGGCCGTTTTCGCCGGCTTCGGCTCTGCCGCCGGTTTTGCGGCTGCCTTGGGGGCTTTGGGTACCTTGGGCGCACGCTGTTCGAACTCGAAGCCAACTTTGCCATCAGCACCGCGCACCAGATAGGCGGAAAACTTCTTGCGTGTGCGATTGGAGATGAAGCCTTTCAGCAAGCTGGTCTTGCCGGTTTCCAACAGTTTCTGCATTTCGGCACGACCGATTTCCTGCTGCAAAATGACCTTCCCTGAGCGGAAATCGCAGGTCTTGGCAGGGCCGGTGGATTTTTCGCAGATATAGGCCATCGGCTGCTCGAAGATCTGGGCGCTGCACTTCGGGCAGGTACCCAGCGGTTCCTGGCCGCTGAAGTCGACAGCCTCACCACCGTCTGCATCTTCATTGCCAAAGTCGAAGCTTGGCGCGTGTTCGTCGTTGAGCTTGATGACGGCAGCGAAAGCACGGCCCATCTTGCTGCGGAAGCCTTGCAGCGGGCCGATCTGACGCTCGCGCAGCAACTGGTCCATTTCCTCGGGTTCCCACTGGCGGCTGGCAACGACCTTCCACAGTTTGTAGTCGCACTTGTCACATTTGAAGTGCTTGTAAGTCTCGTGGATGGCGCCGCCGCACTTGGGGCAGGGCGACTGAAGCGTGCCGAAGTCGGCATCGGCAAATTCTCCGGTCTTGATACGTTCGACCATGACCTGCGTCTGCTCGGTGATGTGGGCCATGAACTCCTCGCGCTTGAGGCGTCCATGTTCCATCTCCTTGAGCTTCCACTCCCACAAGCCGGTAAGTTCCGGCGAGCGCATCTCATCGACCTTCAATTGCTCCAGTGCGAAGAACAGGTTAAAAGCTTTGGCGGTCGGTTGCAGTTCGCGGCCGTTGCGATGCAAGTATTCCTCGGCGATCAGGCCTTCGATGGTGGCGGCACGTGTCGCTGGCGTACCGAGGCCACGCTCGGCCATGGCGTCGCGGAGCTCTTCGTCATCGATGAGTTTTCCGGCACCCTCCATCGCCGAGAGCAGCGTTGCTTCGTTGAAGCGCGGCGGCGGCTTGGTAGCGTTAGCCTTGACCTCGACATCGTTAGCCCAGACCCGCTCCTTCTTTTCCAGCGGCGGAAGGTTGGGGTTTTCCTCATCGCCCTGTGCCTCTTTGCCATACACGGCAAGCCAGCCGGGGGTGACCAGTACCTTGCCCACGGTCTTGAAGGGCTCATTCTCGACGCGGGTGATACGCGTAGTAACGAGGTATTCGGCCGCCGGGTAGAAAATGGCGATGAAGCGTTTGACCACCAAGTCATAAAGCTTCTGCTCGGGTTCCGACAGACTCTTCGGCGCGGTGCCAGTGGGGATGATGGCGAAGTGATCGGAGACCTTGGCGTTGTTGAAAATGCGCTTGGTCGGATGCACCCAGCCGTTATCCAGCACGGTGGCGGCATGTTGGCCGAAGGGAGAATCGGCAAGCGCACGTAGCGTATCTTTCACCTCGCCCACCATGTCTTCGGGCAAATAGCGCGAATCGGTACGCGGATAGGTGAGTACCTTGTGGCGCTCATACAGCGCCTGCGCCAGCGCCAAGGTGTTGCGTGCCGAGAAACCGAAGCGGCCGTTGGCGTCGCGCTGCAGGCTGGTCAGGTCATAGAGCAGCGGGCAGGCTTCAGTCTTCGGCGTGGCTTCTTCTGAAACATCGCCGTGCTTGCCAAGGCATTTCGTGCGCAGGGCTTCGGCTTTGTTGGGTTCCCAGAAGCGCTCGGCCTTGGCGTGCTCATCGTCCGATTTCTTGAACTTCTCGTCGAACCAGCGGCCGCGGTAGGTACC
>CAIYZZ010000249.1 GCA_903930805.1 uncultured Rhodocyclaceae bacterium
ATAATCAGGCCGCTTTGCCCACGGCAGCGACGATCTTCTGCGCGGCGTCGGTCAAGCCGTCGGCGCTGGTGATAGCGAGGCCGCTGCTCGCCAGCGTGGCCTTACCGGCATCGACGTTGTTGCCTTCCAGGCGGACGACGAGCGGGATGTTCAGCGACACTTCCTGTGCCGCCGCAATGATACCGTCAGCGATGATCTTGCAGTCCATGATGCCACCGAAGATATTCACCAGGATGCCCTTCACCTTCGGGTTCTTCAGCATGATCTTGAAGGCCTCGGTCACCTTTTCGGTCGTGGCACCGCCGCCGACGTCGAGGAAGTTGGCCGGTTCGGCCCCGAACAGCTTGATGGTGTCCATGGTGGCCATCGCCAGGCCGGCACCATTCACCAGACAGCCAATATTGCCATCAAGACTGATGTAGGCGAGATCAAACTTGGAAGCCTCGATCTCGTCGGCATCCTCTTCATCCAGATCGCGGTAGGCAACGATCTCTTGCTGACGATAGAGCGCATTGGAATCAAAGTTGAACTTGGCATCCAGTGCCTTGATGTTGCCATTGCCTTCCAAAATCAGCGGGTTGATCTCCGCCAACGAGGCATCGGTTTCCATGTAGCAGGTGTAGAGCTTCTTGAAAGTATCGATGGCCTGGGCTTGCGACGCTTCGGGTACACCGATGCCATTCGCCAGTTCCTTGGCTTGCGCATCGGTAAGGCCAACCAATGGATCAACAAACACCTTGATGATTTTCTCGGGAGTCTTGTGGGCGACTTCCTCGATGTCCATGCCGCCTTCGGAGGATGCCATGATGGCAACCTTCTGCGTAGCACGATCGGTTAGCGCCGCGACGTAGTATTCCTTCTTGATATCGGCACCGTCTTCGATCAGCAGGCGCCGCACCTTCTGGCCTGCCGGGCCGGTCTGGTGAGTCTTCAACTGCATGCCGAGGATGGCGCTGGCGTGAGCGCGCACTTCGTCAAGTGACCGGGCAAGTTTGACGCCCCCGCCCTTGCCGCGACCGCCCGCATGGATTTGGGCTTTTACTACCCAGATGTTGCCGCCCAATTGCTCTGCAGCCTTGACGGCCTCATCAACGGAAAAACAGGGAAAACTACGTGGGGTCGCCACACCGAACTTCCTCAGGATTTCCTTGCCCTGATACTCATGGATCTTCATGAATTTTCCTTGCCAAGGGGATTGGTAAAAAGCCCCGTGGCTGATGCCACGAGACAACTTGATAATATCACGTTATGAGGGGCTTATTTTTACTAATGTGCCCTAAAGATCGACTACCCAGTCGATGCTCGACGGCGGCAGATAGTGTTGCTGCACTTGGGAGAAGTAAAATCGGTTGGCCACGAAAGCGGCATCGATCATGCCGCAACTGGCTGCCGGGTTGGCACCGCTGGCGTGGAAATCGGCAAAGCCAGCTGGTTGATTGATGAGCACTGCGCCGGTGAGATTGAAGGACAGGGAAACTCCCACGCGCAATGCAACATCCTCAGCGAGTTGCTGGACATGGGCGCGCGTTGCATGCACGAGGAAGTTGAGGGCGCCTTTCTCGCGCATCGTGGTTTCGGCGAGTGCCAGGCTTTCGGCTGCGTTGGCCGTGGATACCACGATGGCGATCGGGCCGAAGCGCTCCTCCATGAAAAGGTTATGTTGGTCGGATGCAGCACGTATCAGCAGTGGCGTATGCACACGTGCCGCCGGCCATTGGGGATGATTGAGCGGTTCCGAGTCACGCAGGATGTCAGCTATTGCCTCGGCCAGATCACGCGCTGCCTGAATGCGCGCAAGGGTCGCCGGCGACTGAATCGCCCCGAGAACCTCTACTGCCCGGGTCGGATCCTCGACAAACTTGCCCAGCGCAAAAGCCAGATCACGGCCAAACTGCTCGTCACTGATCAGGCCCTCCGGCGTCTGCACACCCTCGCGGCTGACGAAGATCACCCGCGGTGTGGCACGCAACTGACCGGAATCCAGGCAAAGTGAAAGCACCAGATTTTTCAGCAGCGCCTTGTAATCGTAAGTCGAATCGACCAGAACGCAGTTAACCCCTCCCGTCTCGACAAACAGGCGCGACTGGCGTGCGTTATCGATCAACCAGTTGCCAAAATCAGGCGCGCCGGCATAATCGATGAGCCGGATGTCAGGCTTAAGCGCGATATCGCGTGCGGCCGGGCCATCCGGGTCGGCAACCAGCAGTGTCACCAGGTTGGCGTCAAAGCCGGACTCTTTGAGAACCTGACGCGCCACAGCTACCGTAATGGCAAGTGGCAAAACAGCTGTCGGATGCGGTTTGACAATGACGGGATTGCCGGTCGAAAGGCTGGCGAACAGAGCGGGGTACGCATTCCAGGTTGGCTGGGTGGCACTACCAATGATGAGAGACACACCCTGCGGGGCGACCATGAAACGCTTTTCCAGGCGCTGGCTGACATTGCGCTGCCACTCGGCCTGTGCGGGGACCTGCGTCATCTCCTGGTGCGCCCAGGCCAGCGCCTCGAGACCCCGCCCCTGTGCCTGCGGACCGCCGGTAAGAAAAGCGAAAGCGAGGCTTTGGCCCGTGGTGTGCATGAGCGCATAAGCCATCTCCGCACTGCCGGCATTCAGTCGCGCCAGGATTTCGAGACAAACACCTGTGCGCGCTGCAATACCGGCCCGTACCCAGGGCAGCATCGCCGCCTTGGCTGCCGCGATGAGGGCATCCGCGCTACAGCTGGGGTAAGACACATTGAGGGGCAGGCCATACGGCGATATTTCCTCGCCACAACGCCCTTGCACCCCGGGTTGATCGAGATAAAACTGTGCATCGCGATAGGCTTCGAAGGCCTTTTCCCCATCATCCAGCGCGGTTTCGCCGTAGTTGCGCGGGTTTTCGGCATAGGGCGACCAGTGGGTACGGCGCGTAATTGCTGCTTGTGCTTGATCGAGCAGCGCGCGATGTTTGTCGAGCAACGGATGGGGCATGGCGGTCTCCAGAGTTAGCGCCGTGATAAAGTTCGCCCCCTCATTGTATTGTCGTATCGGGGTTTTGCGCCGCCGCCATTTGAAACCCGACGGCCCCGTGGAGAAAATAAACATGAAATCCGACCGCGCACTCGACGCCATCGAAATCGCCAGCCGCGACGAAATCGTCGCCTTGCAGACCGAACGTCTGCGCTGGAGCCTGCGGCACGCTTATGACAACGTCGCCCACATCCGGGCGAAGTTCGATGCTGCCGGCGTCAACCCCACCGACTGTCTGGAACTGGCCGATCTGGCGAAGTTTCCGTTCACGACCAAGCAGGATCTGCGCGACACTTATCCCTTCGGCATGTTCGCTGTGCCCGAGAACAAGGTGGTGCGCGTCCATGCCTCTTCCGGCACCACCGGCAAGCCAACGGTGGTCGGTTACACGCAACACGACATCGACAACTGGGCGCGGTTGATGGCACGCTCGATCCATGCCGCAGGCGGGCGACCGGGTGACAAGGTGCATATTTCCTATGGCTATGGTCTATTCACCGGTGGCCTTGGGGCGCACTATGGCGCCGAGCGGCTCGGCTGCACGGTGATTCCCTTCGGCGGCGGGCAAACCGAACGCCAGGTGCAACTGATCCAGGACTTCAAGCCGGCCATCATCATGGTCACGCCCTCCTACATGCTTGCGATCGCTGACGAGTTCGACCGCCAGGGCATCAATCCGGCCGACTGTGCCCTGCGCATTGGCATCCACGGCGCGGAACCCTGGACGCAAGAAATGCGCAGCGAGATCGAAAAACGCTTCGCCATCGACGCCATCGATATCTATGGCCTCTCGGAAGTGATGGGACCCGGGGTGGCGCAGGAATGCATCGAAAGCAAGGATGGCCCGGTCATCTGGGAAGACCATTTCTATGCTGAAATCATCGACCCGCAAACCGGCGCAGTGCTGCCGGACGGTGAACTGGGCGAACTGGTGTTCACCTCGCTGACCAAGGAAGCCCTGCCAATCATCCGCTACCGTACGCGCGATTTGACGCGGCTGCTGCCCCCAACTTCGCGCAGCATGCGCCGCATTGCCAAGATCACCGGCCGCTCGGACGACATGCTGATCATCCGTGGCGTCAATGTCTTCCCCTCGCAACTTGAGGAATTGATCCTCAAGCAGCCCAAGCTGTCGCCACACTACCAGTTGGAAGTCAGCCGCGAGGGGCATCTGGATGCCATGGTGGTAAACGTGGAAATCAAGCCAGAGTACGCGACCGCCACGGCCGCCGAGAAAGAATTCGTCTCCCACGAATTGCAGCACCACATCAAATCCTATGTTGGCATCTCGACGCGCGTCGATATCAAGGCCGTTGGTTCCATCGAACGCTCGATCGGCAAGGCCAAGCGCGTCATCGACTCGCGGCCGAAGTAAAAAGTCGGCGCTGGCGGGACGGCGGCAGTCGGCCACAAGAGCCGTTCGAAAGCAAAAACAATCGGGCTGCTAAAGACTGAGAAGAGACGTCCAGATTTCGGTGCCATCAGGCTGGTTAGTGCCCTTTGCTGCCTGATGAGTTCAGCATAACGGTTGGCGGCAAACTGATCATCAAGC
>CAIYZZ010000250.1 GCA_903930805.1 uncultured Rhodocyclaceae bacterium
CGACCTGATCGGCAGTTTGCCCGAAACCACCAGCACGTGCGGACTGATGGAGACCAGGCCAACGGGTGCGAGCTGTTTGAGCACGTCGCCGCGATTCTTGTCGAACAGCGGCTGAATGGTGATGTTTCCGGACGCGGCAAAGAGCAGCGTGTGGCCATCTGGCGCGGCGCGCGACACCGTATTCATTGCGGACACGCCCAGGCCTCCGCCCTGGTTGTCGATGATGAAGGGTTGGCCTAGCGCCTTCTCCAGTTCCCGCCCCACCTCGCGCGCCACGAGATCGACCGGCCCGCCTGCGGCAAAGGACACGACCATGCGAACCGGCTTGTTCGGGTAGGTCTGGGCGAATGCGGCCTGCGCGGGCAGAATGAGCAGAGCGACTGTGCAGGCGACGGTTGCGGCAACTCTCATGCAGCTTCTCATTTCGGCTTTCCTTCGATGCGCTTGGTGATGCGTGCTTTGCTCATCATAGGCAGAAAATCAAAAAGATGAATACCCATACTCGCAGTAAGTTTGTATGGCAAAATTCCGGCCAAAGGTTGTCGTCGATAGCAGCCAAGAATTTTCTGATTGAGAGGAGAGAGGACTGTGAAAAAAACTTTATGTTGGCTGCTGTTGGGGTGTTTGTTCCTGTCGGGCATCGCAGGCGCGCAAGACTATCCCACCAAACCGATCAACCTGCTTGTGGGGTATCCGGCCGGTGGTTCCACCGACCTCTCGATGCGCGCATTGGCTGCCGAAGCTGCCAAGATTCTCAAACAACCCATCGTGGTCAGCAATGTTGCGGGCGCCGCCGGCACGCTGGTTCTTGGACGGGTGAAGGGCGAGAAGGCCGACGGCTACACGATTTTCAATGCGCCCACGGCCAACTTCTGCCGCATTCCGCACCTGCAGGCGGTGCCCTACGATCCGCTGAAGGATTTCAGTTTCATCATGCAGTACGCGCTGTACCAGTACGGCCTGGTGGTGCGCGCGGATTCGCCGTGGAAGACTTTCGAAGAGTTCATCGACTACGCGAAGAAGAATCCGAAGAAGGTGAACTACGCGACTTCGGGATTGGGCACGGGGCAGCATCTGGCCATGGAGTACATGGCGAACAAGGAAAAGATCGAATGGAACCATGTGCCGTTCCCGGGCGGCTTGCAGGCGGTGACGGCGCTGCTCGGCGGGCATGTGCAGGCGTTGTCGCAGACCACCGAGTGGAAGGAGCACGTGGCGGCGGGTACTTTGCGCCTGCTGGTGGTCTGGACCGATCAGCGGCTGAAGGCGTTCCCCAACGTGCCGACGCTGCGCGAGAAGGGCTACCCGTTCTCGGTGCACTCCGCGCTGAGCCTGATGGGGCCGGCGGGCATGCCGAGACCCGCGGTCGAAAAGCTGCAGAACGCGTTTCACCAGGCGATGGAGTCAAAGGCCTTCCTCGACGTGCTGGACAAGTTCGACATGCCGCCGGCGTACCTGGGCAGCGATGGCCTGACCCGTCTGGTGAACAAGGATTACGCCGAGACGGGCGAACTGATCAAGATGCTGGGCATAGGGCTGTACAAAAAATAGACGGCAGAGCGAGCGCGCCCGCGGTGGTTATCAACAATGTTGCATTGCGGGCTGCTTGCGTGGCGATCAGGGGCTAAATTGAAGAACAATGACCAGCGCTCCAGCCTCTTCTGGCTGGTGATCGGGCTCGCGATCGCATTCTATTCGCGCAAGTACAGCCTGGGCACTCTGTCCTCACCCGGCCCGGGATTCCTGCCGTTCCTGTCGGGCGCGGCCATGGCCCTGCTCGCCTTGATCGTGTTCTTGCAACAGATTCCAGGTAAGCAAAATGCGCTGAAAAGTCTGTGGGCGAACAGGAAGTGGTTGGCGCCGCCTATCGTGATGGCATCGCTGATCGTTTACGCCGTCTTGCTCAATTTTCTCGGTTTCATACTCGACACGTTTTTTCTGACGGCGTTTTTGCTGCGGGTGATGGAGCCTCTGGCCTGGAAGAAAGTGCTGGCCGGCGCAACGGGGGCGACCCTGGGCTCCTACGCCGTGTTTCATCTCTGGCTGGAAGCGCAACTGCCCGTCGGGTTTCTGGGCTTCTGACGATGGACATTCTCGCCAATGTCATGCTCGGCTTTCAGGTGGCGCTGCAGCCGGCGAACCTGTTTTTCTGCTTCATGGGCGTCCTGATCGGCACGCTGGTGGGCGTGCTGCCCGGCTTGGGCCCCGTCGCTGCGATGTCGCTGCTGCTGCCCACGACCTTCCATCTGTCGCCGGTGTCGGCGGTCATCATGCTGTCGGGGATTTATTACGGCGCCATGTACGGCGGCTCGACCACTTCCATCCTGGTGAACATTCCGGGCGAGGCGGCTTCGGTCATTACCTGTCTGGATGGCTACCAGATGGCGCGCAAGGGCAGGGCGGGCGCGGCCCTGGGCATCGCCGCATTCGGCTCTTTCATCGCCGGCACCTTGTCGATACTGGGCCTGATGCTCCTAGCGCCCATGCTGGCCGAGGTGGCGCTCAAATTCGGCCCACCGGAGTATTTCAGCCTGATGCTGCTGGGTCTTGTCATCGTCACGTTTCTCGCCGGCAGTTCCATGCCCAAGGCCCTGCTGATGGCGGCTTTCGGCCTGTTCCTGGGCTTGATCGGCATGGACATCATGACGGCGACGCCGCGCTTTACTTTGGATATCTATTTCCTCATGGACGGCATCGGCCTTGTTCCGGTGGTCATGGGGCTGTTCGGGATATCGGAAGTGTTGCTCAATCTCGAGAGCAATGTTTCGCGCGAGATCTTCGAGACCAAGATCAGGGGGCTGCTGCCGAATCGCCAGGACTGGCGCGACAGCGCATGGCCCATCATGCGCGGTTCGGTGATCGGGTTTTTCCTCGGCATCCTTCCCGGGGGCGGGGCGGTGATTTCTTCCTTCGTCTCGTATGGGGTGGAGAAGAAGCTCTCCGCGCGCCCGGAACAGTTCGGCAGCGGCGTGATCGAGGGCGTGGCCGGACCGGAGGCGGCCAACAACGCGGCTGCCGGCGGCGCCTTCATCCCTTTGCTGACATTGGGCATCCCGGCGAATGCGGTCATGGCGATGCTGCTCGGAGCGCTGACCATCTACGGCATGCAGCCCGGACCCATGCTGATCAAGGAGCACCCGGACCTGTTCTGGGGCGTGGTCACCAGCATGTATATCGGCAACATCATGCTGCTGGTATTGAACCTGCCGCTGATCGGCATTTGGGTCAAGATCCTCAAAATCCCCTACGAATACCTGTTCCCGCTGATTCTGCTGTTCTGCCTGATCGGGGCGTTCAGCCTGAACAACAGCGTCGGGGAAATCGGACTGATGCTGTTCTTCGGCGGCGTCGGCTACTTGATGAAAAAATTCGACTACGAGGCGGCGCCCCTGGTTCTGGCGATGGTCCTGGGCCCGATGATGGAGAACGCGCTGCGCCAGTCGCTGATCATGGCCAACGGCAGCGCCGGCATCTTCTTTACCCGGCCGATTTCGCTCGGCGTGGTGCTGCTGGTGCTCGCCTTGTTGATATTGCCCATGCTGCCGTGGGTCAAGAAAAAGCGCGAAGTCATCGCCGAGATCGTCGAGTAGCCCGTCGCGCCGCCCGTTGGTTTGCGGGAGGGCGCGGCAATTTCTGTGGTCTTTTCTTGATCTAGCGCAACGCTCCCCCTATGGAAACTTGCCGCTTCGCACGGATGCGGGATAGACTGACTCGCTAGGTGCAAGCAAAGCGATGAGGCAGGACAACCTGCCC
>CAIYZZ010000251.1 GCA_903930805.1 uncultured Rhodocyclaceae bacterium
ATCGATGGTGCCCTTTTCCAGTGCGGGGTAGATGTCCGAGCCGGGAATCTGCTGCGTGACCATGCCTAACGCCGAGAACACAGCGCCGCCGAGGCCCGCGATGCGCATCTTGACGCCCTTGCAATCGGCCAGCGTGTTGATTTCCTTCTTGAACCAGCCGCCCATCTGCACGCCGGTATTGCCACCGGCGAAGGAAATAATGTTGTAGTTGCTGTAGAAATCGTCGAGCAGCTTCTGACCGCCGCCGTAGTATATCCATGCGTTCATCTGGCGGCAGTTCATGCCGAAGGGGATCGCCGTGCCGAAACCGAAAGTGCGGTCCTTGCCGACGAAATAATACGAGCAGGTGTGGCAAGCCTCCACTGTGCCGTTCTGCGTCACATCCAGTGCCTGCGGGCCGGGGGCTATTTCGCCGCTGGCAAATACCTGCACGGTAAACTTGCCGCCGGTCATCGCGGCGAGGCGCTTGGACAGTACCTCAGCGCCGCCATAGATGGTGTCAAGGCTCTTGGGAAAGCTGGAGGTCAGTCGCCACTTGATGGTGGGCAATTCGGCGGCAATCGCGGGTGCCACACCGGCGGCCAGGATACCGGTCAGGCCGGCGTGCTGCAGAAACTTGCGTCGTTCCATACATCATCTCCTTGGAATTATTGGAACGCCCTGCGGCCGCAGGGCGATGGCGAAATACTACACCTAAAGTTTGAGCAATAAACGACTCAACTGCCCGCCACGGTCATGCGGTTAACCACAATCGAGCCCACCGTGCGTGAACCGCGCGTCACGACATCGCGCCCGACCATGTCAATGCCGGCGAACATGTCGCGCAGGTTGCCCGCGATGGTGATCTCCTGCACCGGATAGGCAATCTCGCCCTTCTCGACCCAGTAGCCCACGGCACCGCGCGAGTAGTCGCCCGTCACGTAGTTGATGCCGTGGCCGAGTAGCTCCGTCACCAGCAGGCCGGTGCCCATTGCCTTGAGCATGCCGGCGAAATCGGCGGGTGCATCCGGACTGTGTGCAACCAATAAATTGTGGCTGCCGCCGGCGTTGCCGGTGGTTTGCATGCCGAGCTTTCTGGCTGTGTAGGTCGAGAGGAAATAAGCTTGCAGCTCGCCATTGGCGACTACGGTGCGATCCTGCGTCGCCACACCGTCGTCGTCGAAGGGACTGGAGGCCAGGCCTTTTTTCAGGTGAGGTTTTTCCTCGATGTTCATCCATGAGGGGAAGATGCGCTTGCCAAGTGAGTCGACAAGAAAACTGGCCTTGCGGTACAGACTGCCACCGCTCACGGCATGGACGAAGCTGCCGATCAACATGGACGCCAGCGGCGCTTCGAGCATCACCTTGCACTGACGTGTCTTGAGTTTTTTTGCCCCGAGGCGTGACAGCGTGCGCCGCGCGGCGTAATCACCGATGACCTCCGGTGCGGCCAGGTCATTCGCATCGCGCCAGCCCGAGTACCAGTCGTCACGCTGCATGTCCTTGCCCCCCTTACCACCTTGTGCGATGGGCACACAGGAGATGAAATGGCGCGTCGAAGGAAACCCGCCCATGAAGCCGAGGCTGTTGGCCGAGATGAAATGCGCGGCATGGGCCGATACGGTCGCACCCTCGGAATTCTTGATCAGCGGACTCACAGCGAATGCCGCCTGCTCGCTGCGACGGGCGATCTCGATGGCATCCTCGACGAGAATCGGCCAGGGATGATAAAGATCGAGATCCATGGCGTCGGTGTCGTGCGCGAGTAGCTCTGGCGCGGGCAGACCGGCGCAGGGGTCTTCAGCGGTAAAGCGCGCGATCGACAGCGCCGCCTCGACGGTTGCCTGCAACGCCGCCGACGAAAAATCCGAGGTACTGGCATGGCCGCTGCGCTGGCCGAGATAGACGGTGATGCCGATACCCTTGTCGCGGTTGAATTCGATGGTCTCGACTGCGCCTTTGCGGACGGTGACCGACTGGCCGTAGCCCTCGGAAACATCGGTTTCGCAGGCGCTGGCACCGCAGCGTGCGGCGTGATGCAGGACATCGGTGGCGAGTTGGCGCAGTTGGGCGGAGGTAAATGAAAACGCGGACATAGGGAATGGGAGAGTTGGGCGAAGGCGCGAAGTTATAATCTTACCCGTGGAAACCTACGACAAGCCCAGTAAAAGCGCCGTCAAGCGCGAGATGACCGATCTGCAGACGCTTGGCGCCGATTTGGTGGCACTCTCGAAAGACCAGTTGAAGAAGGTCGAACTGCCCGATGATCTGCGCGATGCCGTGCGTGACGCCCAGCGGTTTACTCAGCACGGTGCCCATCGCCGCCAGTTGCAATTCATCGGCAAACTCATGCGCGGCCTTGACCCTGAACCGATTCGCGCCGCGCTCGACGAAATCAATGGTGTCTCGGCGACAGCCAACGCGCGCCTGCATGCGCTGGAACGCCTGCGTACCAGTTTCCTCGAAGACGAAGCGGTGATCGGTGAAATTGCCGCCGCGCACCCGGATGCCGACTTGCAGCACCTGCGCCAACTGCGCCGCAATGCGCTCAAGGAACAGCAACTCGGCAAACCGCCGCGCGCGTTTCGCGAGCTGTATCGGGTGCTGCGCGAGCTGCAGGCAGTCACGGAAGTTCAAGAAAGTGCGCCAGATGAGTGACGAACTGTTGATTGGCCTGGTTTCAATCTCCGACCGAGCCTCGTCCGGCGTCTATGAGGACAAGGGTATCCCCGCCCTGCAAGACTGGTTCGCCGCCACGCTGGCCTCGCCCTGGCGCATGGAAACCCGCCTGATTCCCGATGAACAGTCGGTGATTGAGCAAACCCTGATCGAACTGGTCGACCGCGTCGGCTGCCATCTGGTGCTGACGACGGGTGGCACCGGCCCCGCCCCGCGCGACGTGACGCCCGAAGCGACGCTGGCTGTCGCACACAAAGTAATGCCGGGTTTCGGCGAACAGATGCGCGCCGTCAGCCTGAAGTATGTGCCCACCGCCATCCTCTCAAGGCAAGTGGGCGTAATTCGCGGCAAGGCGTTGATCCTCAATCTCCCGGGGCAACCCAAGGCCATCAAGGAAACACTCGACGGCATCTTCGCCGCCGTACCCTACTGCATCGACCTGATCGGCGGACCTTATATCGAAACGCACGCGGACGTGATCAAGGCATTCCGGCCCAAGAGCGCGCAGCGGCCAAGCCCAGGCTGAAGCGCCGTCCCGCCAGCGCCGACTTTAAGTCTGAATAAACCAGCAGGCCACCTGGCGGTTTCTTTACCAAGTGCTATATTGAAAAAGCCATGTATGGGGAAGGATTTTCGATATGAACGTTACTGGTATAGCCAATCTTTATCGGAGTCTGCAGGCTAACGCCGCAGCGCCGGTCGATCCGGTGCAGAAAGGCTTGGAAAGGGCCACTGCGCGGCTGGAAGCCCAAAGGCAGACGAATCAAGTTCAATTGTCAGCGTATGGGCAGGTGAAGTCTGGGCTTTCACGTATTGAGGACGCCGGCAAGACACTGACAGCGTCCGGCACTGTTTCTCCTGCGGATACCAAAAAGGCACTTCAGTCCTTGGTATCTGCTTATAACGAAACTCGTACTGCCGCGGCTTCGACTGATCCCGGGTATGCGAGCAATGCAGCAAATTCATTGCGCCGCGGAGTATCCACCAGCAGCATGCGTTCCGATCTGGCATCCTTGGGGATTACACAGAAGGGTGACGGTTCGCTCTCAATTGACACAAAGAAACTCGATCAGGCCCTGGCAGCCAATCCCATTGCAGTGAAAGAGGCTGCGTCAAGAGTTGGGGGGCAACTACAGGAAAGCGCCACGAAGTCACTGAGCGAAAATGGTGGCATAAACAGGACGTTGAACGCTTTGGGTTCGCGAGCACAGCAGATCGGGATACAGCAGACCAGCATTCAAAGTCTGACAACTACTCAGACATCTTCGAGCGGGACTAACAGTTCCACAGGGATCGACAGCTACCTACGGATATTCTCAATGTAGATGGACAATGCGGAGTGATGATGGTTACGCTTGGCTCCTCACTCAATGCCCCCGCTGCCCTCGAAATAGGAAGTCGGTTTGCCGCCCAGCGGAAGCAAGACAGTTCGGTTTTGCAGCGGAATGATGGTTTCACCGCCAGGATTAGTAACCAAACTTCACGGCAGTCTGGCGAGAAGTCGTTGACTCCTGAAGAACAAAGTCAGCTTGCCAAGCTACAGCAAATAGACCGGACCGTTCGTGCCCATGAGCAGGCACATGTCTCTGCGGGCCGGGGCGTGGTTACTGGTGCTGCAAATTTCAGCTATACCTATGGACCGGATGGGAAGCAATATGCGGTTGGGGGTGAGGTTGGAATCGACACATCCACCCACGAGAAGCCCGAAGCAAATATCGACAAGGGCATCCGCATTCAAGCTGCTGCCTTGGCACCGAAAGATCCAAGCTCTCAAGACTACAGAGTCGCTGCCGTTGGCAGCCAACTTGAGGCGCAAGGGCGAGCCGATTTAGCGCAACAGCACCGTGAGGAAACCGAACCATCGGCCGATTCGGCACGGAAGCGTATCGAGAAGGTTTATTCGGCATCTGGGGGCGAGACTTCGTTCAGTACCTTCGCGTAAGCGATATCCCCGCTTTTTGATCGTAATATCTGTTGCGTATGCCCCTCCTTCCACAATCCACCGCACTTCTCCCGTCTGCTCTTCGATGAGCCGCCGGGAATCCCGCCGTCTCTTGGCAGAGGGGCTTACCGTAGCAGCCGCCAACTATCAGGTTGCCGTCGTCATCCCTCACTGCGCCGAGTGCGCGAAGCCTTGTTGTCGACTCGACCCGCTTGTCCTTGAATTAGATTGGAAGCAGCTCAAGGCACTCTGGCAGATCAAAGAGTCTCGCACTGCTTTCGACAGGCGGATCTCCTCGGGTAAGGGCCCCGAGGAGATCCGGGCGAGGGATGGGCTTTACTACGTCCATCGCAAAGTCTGCCCCGCCTACGACGAAGCGCACCGCTCGTGCCGAGTCTATGATCGGGAACTCAAGCCTTCGGGTTGCACGGACTTCCCGGTGTACCAGGATCGAGGCAGCGTCGTCGCAGACCTTCGCTGCGAAGCTGTGGACCTCAAGGTGCTAACGACCTGGATTGCTCGATCTGCCGGGCGAGAGTTTCGCATCGTTCAGTCCGCCAACGAGGAGTTCCCTTTTCTGGTCTCGCTGTCGGTGAGGAGGATGGCCACCAAGTGACGCTTTGCGTAGCGGCTCTCAAGGCGTTTCGGCCCAAGAGCGCAATAGAGTCACGCCCCAGCTGACCCCGAAGCCGGTGAGGTCGGTGGCGACAGCGCCCAGTCCGCCCGTGCAGCTTGAAGCTGACAGATCCATGTGAATCCACGGCGTCTTGCCGACAAAACGGCCCAGGAAACGTGCGGCGAGGATGTGGTCGGCGTCGCCTTCGAGCGTGCATTGCTTGATGTCGGCCACCTTCGAGTCGAGCGCAGGTTCGTAATCGGCGTCCTGCGGGAATACGCAGACCCGTTCGCCGCTGGCGCGCCCGGCCGCCACGGCCTGCGCGGCAAGATCGTCGCTGCTGGCGAATACTCCCGAATAGCGCTGGCCGAGCGCGGCCTGCATGCTGCCGGTCAAGGTGGCGAAGTCAATCATCAGCGCTGGCTTTTGTTTGGCTGCCAGTGCCAGCGTGTCGGCCAACACCATGCGACCTTCGGCATCGGTATGCACGACCTCGATGGTGGTGCCGTCGAGTGCGCGCACGATGTCCCCCTGCGCGTAGGCGGCAGGTGAAATGTGGTTCTTGGCGATGGCGAGCCAGCAGTCGATGGCGACGGGAAGATCCAGCGCGGCGGCTGCCGACAGAATGGCCAGCGCGACAGCCGAGCCATTCATGTCTTCGTGCATGCCGGCCATGTATTTGGCCGGCTTGAGGTTGTGGCCGCCGGTGTCGTAGCAGATGCCCTTGCCGACCAGCGCGATGGTTTTCGCGGCTTTCTTTTTTGGCCGCCAGGAGAGACGCACGATAGCTGCGCCGCCGCCGTCATCATCGCTACCCTGGGCGACTGCACAGAAGGCACCTGCGCCCATTTTCTTCAGGCGGTGGAAGTCGTATTCCTCGATGCCCCAGCCCTGCGCCTTGGCCATTTTACGCAGGCGTTGGCGGTAGCGCGCCGGGTCGAGTTGATTGGGTGGGAGAACGGTGAGTCCGCGAGCCAGCAGGTTGGCGCGGGCAAGGGCAAGGGAAAAGTCGGTGCTGGCCTCATTGGCAACTAAGCGGCGCGGAATGTTGATTTCCTTGAGCGCCTGCGCTGGTTTCTTCTTTTGCGCGGGGAGCGGCACGCCATTCACCAGCGCGACAAAGATCGCGTCCTGCAAGGCTTCCTCGGCGACACCGAGTGGCACGATGGCCAGCGTTTTGGGCGACTCGTCGAGAAGGAGCATCGCGGCCTTGCGCAGCACAGTGAGTTGCTCGAAGCGCGGCTTGGTGGCATCGAGCATGACCAACGCCACGCGCGCACCATCCGGCAGGTCGGCAACAACGGGCGCTTTTGCCAGTTCTTCTATCTTCGTGTCCTTGCGCTTCAGCAGCCGCTGCCAGAAGTTGCGTTCCAACAAATCGGCCGGCAGGATTTTCCCGGCGGGCAGCAGATAAAGACGATGAGCGCCGCGCGGTGCGGCGGAAACGATGAGTTTCGGCAATACTGTCATAGTGTTCGTGGCCTTTATAATCGCGCGGATTATGCGCCAATACCTCGACCTGATGCGCCATGTCCTCGATCATGGCCACGCTAAATCCGACCGCACCGGCAC
>CAIYZZ010000252.1 GCA_903930805.1 uncultured Rhodocyclaceae bacterium
CACTCGACTTCTCCCGCCAGTATCTGAAGCCGGGTGGGGCGTTGCTGACCAAGGTGTTTCAGGGTGCGGGTTTCATGGAACTGCGCAAGGCGATGCAGGAAAGTTTCGGTATGCTGGCAACTCGCAAGCCGGCGGCCTCAAGAGATCGCAGTGCTGAGTTGTATTTGCTTGGGAAGCAGAAAAAGACGAGTTGTTCGTGATAAACAGCAATTTGCGGCGAAGCAGGAAGCACCCTAGAATGAGCACTTGGTTACCCTGTCCAGGGAATAGAGAGGCACTAACTTGAACAATCTTTTCAAAAATCTCGCCATTTGGCTGGTGATTGGCGTCGTGCTGATGACGGTGTTCAACCAGTTCAATACCCGCCAGACGGCACAGAACACTATGGAGTACTCGGCCTTTCTCGACGAGGTGAAGTCGGGGCGGATCGCCAAGGTGGTGATCCAGGGACGTACGCTCGAAGCGACCACGCAAGACGGCAAGCGCATCATTTCCTACGCACCGCCTGACCTCTGGATGGTGTCCGACCTCTTGAAGAATAACGTCAAGGTGGTGGCCAAGCCTGAGGATGAGCAGTCCTTCATGATGAGCATTTTCGTTTCGTGGTTCCCGATGCTGCTGTTGATCGGCGTCTGGGTGTTCTTCATGCGCCAGATGCAGGGCGGTGGGCGTGGCGGTGCCTTCTCCTTCGGCAAGAGCAAAGCGCGCATGCTGGATGAAAACAGCAATACCGTGACATTTGCCGATGTCGCCGGTTGCGAGGAGGCCAAGGAAGAAGTGTCCGAACTGGTCGACTTCCTTCGCGATCCATCCAAGTTCCAGAAACTCGGCGGCCGTATCCCGCGTGGCGTGCTGATGGTTGGTTCGCCCGGTACTGGCAAGACTTTGCTGGCGCGGGCGATTGCCGGTGAGGCCAAGGTGCCGTTCTATTCAATTTCCGGTTCAGACTTCGTTGAGATGTTTGTCGGCGTCGGTGCGGCGCGCGTACGCGATATGTTCGAGCAGGCCAAGAAGGCCTCGCCCTGCATCATCTTCATTGACGAAATCGATGCTGTTGGCCGTCAGCGTGGTGCCGGTCTCGGTGGTGGCAACGACGAGCGCGAGCAGACCTTGAACCAATTGCTCGTCGAGATGGATGGTTTCGAGGCCAACGTCGGCGTCATCGTGATTGCTGCAACCAACCGGCCTGATGTGCTCGATCCCGCGTTGTTGCGTCCCGGTCGCTTCGATCGCCAGGTGGTCGTGCCGCTGCCCGATATTCGCGGTCGCGAGCAGATCCTGAAAGTTCATATGCGCAAGGTGCCGCTGTCGACTGATGTCGAGCCCTCCGTGCTGGCGCGCGGCTGCCCCGGTTTTTCGGGTGCCGACCTTGCCAACCTGGTGAACGAGGCGGCACTGTTCGCTGCACGTGCCAACAAGCGTCTCGTGGATATGGAAGACTTCGAGCGCGCCAAGGACAAGATCATGATGGGCGCAGAGCGCCGCTCCATGGTCATTCCCGAGGAAGAGCGCAAGAACACCGCCTACCACGAATCTGGCCACGCCGTCGTCGCCAAGCTGTTGCCGAAGACCGACCCGGTGCACAAGGTGACCATCATCCCACGTGGTCGCGCCTTGGGCGTGACCATGCAACTGCCGACTGAAGACCGTTACAGCCAGGATCGCGTGAGACTGCTGAACACCATCACGGTTCTATTCGGAGGCCGCATCGCTGAAGAACTGTTCATGGATCAGATGACTACCGGTGCTTCCAACGACTTTCAGCGTGCCACCGATCTGGCACGCCGCATGGTGACGCAGTGGGGCATGTCCGACATCCTCGGCCCGATGGTCTATGGCGAGGAGGAGGGCGAAATCTTCCTCGGCCGTTCGGTCACCACGCACAAGAACATGTCGGAGGCCTCGTTGCAGACGGTTGATGCGGAGATTCGCCGCATCATCGACGAGCAGTATGCACTGGCCCGTCGCCTGCTCGAAGAGAATCGCAACAAGGTTGAGGCCATGACCGCTGCGCTGCTCGAATTCGAAACCATTGATGCTGATCAGATCAACGACATCATGGACGGCAAACCGCCGCGTCCGCCGAAGCCCTCCAGCGCGCCGATCAAGCCTGCAACCGGCGACAACACGCCGGGTGCGGAGCCTACCGCCACAGCACCAGCATAATCCGGCTTGCCTGTCTCACCCGCCTGAATCAGGTTTACGCCGCTCCCCAGTGTGGAGTGGCGATGCCGGTGCCAAGGTCGGCTTCGACCAGACGGCGGCGCACTTCCAGTAGTTTCTCTATCAATGCCGGCTCGGCGCGGCCGTAGGCATCGGCATCTGGTGTGCGTACCACCACCACGCCCAATAACTCGGTGATGGCGTTGCCGATGGAGTTCTGGCTGATCGTGACGATCAGTTTGCCGTCGTCGTTGCGATAGATCAGCTGCTTGAAAGCTGGCTGCCAGCGGATGGCGTTGGCGTACCTGGCATCGCGGATACAGCGATCGCGCACCATTTTCGCCGTCTTGAGAAAATCGTTGTCGAACTGCAAGCGTGCCTCGACCAGAGCAGGAAAGTAGATGTCGCGCGGTAGTGGTGCGTTGCGCGTCGACACCTGGGTGAAAAAGGTACGGTAGAAGTCGATGAAGCCCTTGAGTATGCTGTCGTATTCCTTCCAGAAGCGCACTTCTTTGAGCGCTGCCGCGCCACCCGTGATTTCCCAACTGGGCAAACCTTGCGGGTAGCCGGTTAGTGCGATGTGGCTGGCATCCGACTCGCAGGGTTCGAGAATCTGCAGGTCGAGCCCGTCGAAGAAGGCGCGATAGACATCGCGCATGTGGGCCTGAAACAGCGAGTGCTGGCCACCATCGGTGAGGTTCGGGTTGTTGGCGTCGGCAATCGGCGCAGCGCGCAGTGCCGCCTTGTCGAAGACGATGAAATGGTTGTGCAGCATGCGTATGCTTGGCACGCCGGGCGAGGTGAGCGGCCAGGTGGCATCGAGGCTCGCTTCTCCGGCCAGTACCAGATGTGCGTCGGCATCCGGATAGTGCTCCAGCATGAACTCGATGATGATCTGGTCCATGCGGTTCCAAACGTTCTTCACCGGCTCCGGCACCTGGGTGCGGCGCACCGGCCGGCCCAGCGGATCGAGGATGCTTTGCGAGGTGTTGTAGATGATCGAGCAGTCGAAGTCATTGCTGTGGCCGAGCGCCTTGCGGTAGAGCAGTAGGCCTTCGGGGTTCTGCAACAGGCCGTTGTTGTGCACGAGGTCGTTGAGGTTCTCGGTGCTGTTGAAGAATTCATTGGGTTTCATCCCCTCCGGTACGTCGAGTGGAATGGGGCGAAACGGTGTAACGATTTCTCTCGGGCCGGATTGCATGATCTTGCACCTCGTCGGGCAATGTTGCGGAAGCCGCTATTGTGCATGTGAAACGGCATCCCACGTAAGCCGTAGCCCGCAGTCCGGTAAAATCCGGTCGCAATGACCTTTCTGCATTGCGGCCCGTTCCGCTTCCCTCTCGATCGCCCCGATTTTCGCCCACTTGTCATGGGCATCGTCAACCTCACGTCGGATTCGTTTTCGGGTGACGGGGTGGGCGACGACGTCGCTGCCGCGCTTAATCATGCTGAGGTTTGCCGTGCCGCCGGAGCCGACTTTCTCGACCTGGGTGCGGAATCGTCGCGTCCCGGTGCCCCGTCGGTGCCGGCCGAAATTGAGCTGGCGCGGCTCCTGCCGATATTGCGCGCGGTGCGCGACTGGGGGTTGCCGGTATCGGTCGATACCACCAAGCCCGAAGTGATGCGTGCGGTGATCGACGCGGGTGCCGCGATGATTAACGATATTGCGGCCCTGCGGGTTCCCGGTGCGCTGGAGGTGGTCGCCGCCAGCGATGTTGGCGTTTGCCTGATGCACATGCAGGGCGAGCCGGGCACCATGCAGGCCAATCCGCAATACGCCGATGTAGTGCAGGAAGTGCATGATTTTCTCGCCGGCCGTGTTGCCGCCTGCGAGCAGGCCGGTATTGCGCGCGCGCGTTTGCTGATCGATCCGGGTTTCGGTTTTGGCAAGACAGTGGAACATAATTACTTGCTGCTACGCGAGTTGCAGCGGTTTGGCGATATCCGCGTGCCTGTCCTGGCGGGGTTGTCGCGGAAGTCGATGCTGGGGGCCGTCACCGGACGGGAGAATGGTGTCGCGCGTGTATATGGCAGCGTGGCGGCGGCGGTGTTGGTGGTGGAACGAGGGGCGCAGATCGTACGCGTCCATGATGTTGCCGCCACCAAGGATGCGCTGGCGGTGCTGGCGGCAATGCAAGGGAAAGTCTAAAAATGGCAAGACAGTATTTTGGTACCGATGGCGTACGTGGTCGCGTTGGCAAGTTTCCGATCACCCCGGACTTTGCTCTTCATCTTGGTTTTGCAGCAGGCCAAACGCTTGTAGAGCGTGCGCGTGCTCTGGGACACACGAAGGATGGAGAGCGCCCGGCAGTGCTGATCGGCAAGGACACACGCATCTCCGGCTACATGCTCGAAGCGGCGCTCGAATCCGGTTTCGCTGCCGCCGGTGTCGATGTGATGCTGTGCGGTCCGCTGCCGACGCCCGCCGTGGCCTATCTCACGCGTGCCTTGCGGTTGGCTGCTGGTGTGGTGATCTCGGCTTCGCATAATCCCTTCGACGACAACGGCATCAAGTTTTTTGCCGCTGGTGGCTACAAACTGCCGGATGCCGTGGAGGAGGAGATCGAGGCACGCCTGGCCCAGCCGCTGGGCTGCATGAATTCGGCGCAACTCGGCAAGGCGCGCCGCGTCGATGATGCCGCAGGCCGCTACATTGAATTTTGCAAGAGCACCTTCCCGAACGAACTCGACTTGCGCGGCCTCAAGCTGGTAGTCGATTGCGCGCACGGTGCGGCCTACCATGTCGCTCCCAAGGTGTTCCATGAACTGGGTGCCGAAGTGGTCGCGGTGGGCGCTGCGCCCGACGGCCTTAACATCAATGCCGGCGTCGGAGCCACGGCACCAGAGCATTTGCAGGCGCAAGTGCTGCAACACCGTGCCGACCTCGGTATCGCGCTCGATGGCGATGCCGATCGCTTATTGATGGTCGATGCCAGCGGTCGCCTGTTCGACGGTGATGAGTTGTTGTACGTCGTCGCGCGGTACCAGAAAGCGGGCAAGGGGCTGGATGGGTTGGTTGGTACGCTGATGAGCAACCTTGGCTTCGAACAGGCGCTGGGGCGACTGGGCATCGGCTTCGAGCGCGCCAGGGTGGGTGACCGCTATGTGCTGGAGTTGATGCAGGAAAAGGGTTGGACACTCGGCGGCGAGAATTCCGGCCACATTATCTGCACGGATCGGCATACCACCGGCGATGGCATCGTCGCTGCGTTGCAGGTGTTGGCGGCGCTGCGTGAACGCAAGGAAACGCTGGCGCAAGCTTGTGATGACTTGACAATGTTTCCGCAGAAGCTGATCAACGTGCGACTGTCGCAAGGCCTGGATTGGCGCGCGGATGGAGGAATTCGTGCCGCAGTCGAACAGGCGGAGCAGATCCTCGCGGATGCTGGTCGTGTTCTCTTGCGCCCGTCAGGTACC
>CAIYZZ010000253.1 GCA_903930805.1 uncultured Rhodocyclaceae bacterium
CTACCACTCTGGCATTGCGCGGAGAAACGGGGTCGGCCAGCCCGTGTGCCCGCCCGATGATGAGTTCGTACTGACCAGCAGCGCCAAATGAACGGCCTTTGAATGCCGGGCTGACACGCTCGACTATGTCGATGCGTACAATCTGTGAACGGCCCGCTTGCGCAGCCGATGTGCCAGGAATGAGCGCAAGCAGGACGGCGCACAGCGCCAAAGTGTTGAGCCAATTTACGGATTGACGATATTGCATGCTTTGCCTCCTCAAAACGTACGCCAAAATACCCCGTGCGGGGCAGCACGCTCGCTCCCCCGCAGTTTCGCTCATCCTAATCCGAATGAGCGAACTGAAGCAACGGCCGCGGTGTTGTCGCCGGGTCAAAAATCATCGGACGTCAGCTAGCTTGAGGAAGCAGACGTGCTACGAACGCACAAAGCTGCCCAATGCCAGTGGACGAAGATCACTTGCAAAGAAGGCCTCTTCAGTACCAGATTGCGCTTCACGCTGATGCTACTTGAGACCTTCTGAGCATAGAGAGGCTCGCAGCGGCGACCACGCATAGCATGCCAGCTAGTAGAAATGCCGGCGCATACGTACCCAGCATGTCGCGACTGACCCCTGTACCGAATGCCATGACACCCGCTGACACATGGTGAGCGGCGAAAATCCTATCGCCAGGTAAAAACGTGTACGAAAAAGAAGCCCGCCGTAGCGGGCTTAACCGGTCTTTAACGAAATTCCGGCAAAAGTCGGTTTTTTGTCTGAAATATTTACGTAACATATTGATTATTAACAGATGACGTTTTCGAGACGTTTTGTTGTGCCATAATCTTTTGTTGTAGCCGGTTTTTCCTCTTGCTTTTGCAGTAGCATCGGGTGCATGTTTATCCGCCAAACTCGAACCCGCAACAAGATCACCGGCGAGGGCTACTTCACCTTCCGCTTGGTCCGTGGCGAGCGCGTCGCGGGCAAGGTGCGCCAGGTCACCGTGCTCAATTTGGGGCGACACTTTCCGATCAAGCAGGAGGACTGGCCGCTGCTCTGTAGCCGCATCGAACAGTTGCTGCAACCGCAGGAAACGCTGCTGGGCATACAGTGCTCTGAACATATCGAGCGCGCCGCCCAGCGCCACGTCGGACAGTTGATCGCACGTGCGCCGCAGGTAGAGGAAGCGACGCGTGCTGAGGGAATCCGGACTGAAGCCGTGGCGATGGAGCCTCGCACGGCGGACTTTCAAGAAGTCGATATCAACTCGCTGCAACAGAGGCAACCGCGTTGTGTCGGCGTCGAGCATGTCGGACTCAACGCGCTCTCGGAACTGGGTTTTATCCAGAAGCTAACCGAACTGGGCGTCAACGGCGTGATGCGTGCCGCCATTGTGGGCAACCTCATCGCGCGTATGGCGCATCCGGCCTCCGAGTTGGCCACGTGGCAGTGGCTGCAAACGCACAGCGCGCTGGGCGAGTTGATCGATGTTGATTTCGAAACCATGTCGCACATGCGTCTGTATCGCGCCTCCGATTTGCTGATGCGCCATCGCGCGGCGATTGAAGAGCACCTGTTCAGTCGCATTCAAACGCTGTTCAGTCTGGAAGAAACGGTGACGCTGTATGACCTGACCAACACTTACTTTGAAGGCGAGGCCGCCGCCAACCCCAAAGCGCGGCGCGCACGTTCGAAGGAGAAGCGCAGCGATTGCCCCTTGGTGACACTGGGTCTGGTACTGGATGGCTCAGGCTTTGTGCGTCGCTCCAAGACCTTCGCTGGCAATGTGGCCGAGGGTACGACGCTACAGGGCATGCTCAAGGGACTGAGTGCGCCCGCCGGCGCCCTGGTGATCATGGATGCGGGTATCGCAACCGAAGCCAATGTGGCCTGGCTCATCGAGCAGGGATACCGCTATTTGGTGGTGCGACGCGCTGGTACGCGCCAATTCGACGAGACTCAGGCGGTGGCCATTGAAACAGCGGGCGGTGAGATGCTCCGGCTGCACA
>CAIYZZ010000254.1 GCA_903930805.1 uncultured Rhodocyclaceae bacterium
CGTTGCTCCGTCGAGGAGGCTGATGTTGTGGGCCGGGTCGATCCGGGTACCGCCATCCTCTATCCGATCCTGTTGAAGGACCGGGCCGAACTGCTGGTCGAGACGGCGAAAGGGCTATCGCGTTTCGGCGTGTCGATCGCCGGGGGGCGCATTCGCGATGCCGCACGGGATTTCGCAGCGGCACTGCGCGCCGGCGATACAGGCTATGCCGTGCCGGCTCGTTGGCTCTACGATGCTCTGATCGGTCCGGTCGTGCCGCTCCTCACCGAGCAGCAAGTGCAGACACTGATTATCGTCGCCGACGGTGAACTTCGCCTGGTGCCATTCGCCGCCTTGCGCAACGATACGGGCTTCCTGATCGAGCGCTACGCGATTGCGGCGGTGACCGGCATGAGCCTGACAAACGTGAGCGTGATGACGGGCAAGACGCCGAAAGCGCTGCTGGCAGGGGTGGCTGACCCCGGCGATGTTGTCGACAAGCTGGCCAATATCGAAGTATTGAGGAGCGGTGGCGGCACATCGCGTAGTCTGCAGCCCGGCGGTAACCTGAGCAAGGGACGCTCGCTGCGCTCCACCGCGAGCGTCGGGCAAAACACCGCAACCAGCCGCGATGTGCGAGCAGCAGAACTGAAGAAGAGCTTGGCCCTGCCCGGTGTCAAGGATGAAATCAAATCCATCGGCGCAGCGCTATCGGGCAACGTGCTGCTCGACGGCGCTTTCACGGTCGACCGCTTCCGTGATGAAGCCGAGGCCGGTGGCTACCGCATCGTGCACATTGCCTCGCACGGCGTCTTCGGTGGCAGTTCGGAGAGCAGCTTCATCCTCGCCTACGACGACCTGCTCAGCATCAACCGGCTGCAGTCCGTGCTGCAATCCGAAGTCCTGCAGCGCACCCCGATCGAGTTGCTGACGCTTTCGGCCTGCGAAACGGCAGAAGGCAACGACCGCGCCCCGCTCGGCATCGCCGGTGCCGCCATCCGCGCACGCGCAAAGAGCGTGCTCGGAACACTCTGGCCGGTGGAGGATAATGCCGCCCGCATGACTATGGAAACCTTCTACTCGGGCATCGTTGGCAAGATGAGCAAGGCGGCCGCGCTACAGCAGGCGCAGTTCCGCTTGATCAAGGACTCCAACTTCGGCCATCCTTTCTTCTGGGCACCGTTCATCCTGATAGGCAACTGGAGGTAACCAATGATTGCTTTGAACATGAACCTTCCAATCAAAGGCAGGGGGTTTCTCGGCCTAGCCTTATTGGGGGCTGCGATGTTAGTTGCGCCGCAGGCTCTGGCAGCAACGGTTATCGCCGGCCCGTCGGGTAGCTGCTCTGGAACTTGTTCGATATCTCAGAGTTCCGGTTCTTTGTCTGGGAGCAATCTGTTTCATAGCTTTACGAAATTCAGTATTGGCAGCGGAGACACGGTTACCTTTGCAGCGGCACCGGCAACGACGATCAACAATTTATTTACTCGTGTGACGGGGGGGGTAAGGTCGACTATCGAAGGAACTTTGAGCCTTGAGGCAGGAGCGGGTAGCCGAAACTTTTACTTGATCAATCCTGCTGGCGTGACCTTTGGTGCTGGGGCCACGATTGATGTACCGGGTGCATTCCATGCCAGCACGGCGGACTATATCAAGTTTCCCGATGGAAACTTTTATGCGGATACGACCCGCACGAGCACATTATCCAGCGCCCCCCCGGAAGCCTTCGGATTCCTGGGCACCAATCGCGGGATGAGAGATTTGGCAGGTGCGGTTTTATCGACTTCGGGAACGCTGGATCTTGTTGCCGGCGATATCACCATCGATGGCGGCGGATGGGGTGATGGCATCAGCAATACGACCGGTGATGTTCGTCTCGTGGCTGTAGGTAACCAGACTTTAGAGGTTCCTCTGACAGGTACTGTGACGGGCATGCGGGGTGATCTACAGATCGTCAATGGTGGAGTCGTTGAAACTTGGACAGACACCATTAGTAAGGCGGGTAATTTATTTGTTTCAGCTGGCACACTTTCTATTTTAGGCACGGGCGGGAGGAGCAAGCTGCAGTCCACCACTGATGTGGATTCTGGCGATGCCGGTAATGTGTCAGTGGTTGTCACTGGCCCTGTCGTGTTGGATTATGGTTTTCTGCGCAGCGACACGAAATGGCATGGCAATGCCGGTAATGTGAGCTTGTCCGCGGGCAGTTTGGCGTTGGGTAACAGTTCATGGATATCGAGTGACTCACTGGGAGATGGCTTTGGCTGGGGTCTTGGTAAGGGTGGGAACATCATGGTTACGGTGTCAGGTCATACCTCGATATCGAGCGGGTCATGGATTTCCTCGGATGCCTATGCTGACGGGAATGCGGGTTCCGTGAATGTGACCACGGGAACGCTTCGCATTGATGGCAGTATGGCCCGCTCCGGCATCAGCAGTGAAGCCGATGTTGGTGGGAATTCGGGATTCGGACAAGGGGGGGGAGTGATCGTCAATGTTACGGGGGGGGATGCCGTATTGGTCGAGGGTGGCCGCATTTCGACGAATGCTTCTGGTCCGGGCAACGCCGGAACAGTGACTGTCAATGTTTCGGCAGGAAATCTGATTATTGATGGCAGAGGATTGGTTGATCCAACCACCAGCGATGGCCAAACAGGAATTTTTAGCAGTACAGGCACGTCCAGCCTGGGTGATGCGGGTCCGGTGACTGTCTCGGTCAGGGGTGCGCTAGAAATCAAGAATGGCGGCAACATCTCGACAACTGCCAAAGGGATTGACTATGGCAGTGCCGGAGCAATCGACGTCACGGCCGCCAGTCTATTGATCGATGGAGTCTATTCGGATGGCGATGGGACGGGAATTTTTAGCCAGGCCAAGTCTGACCTGGGTGGAAACAGCGGTTCGGTAACGCTCAGGGTACGGGACAACTTGAGCATCATGAATGATGGCGCGATCAGCACGTCTACTTGGGCGGGTGATGCAGGCGTAATTGTCATTACCGCTGGATCTATCGATATTGCTAACAATTCAGGCATTTTTAGTAAGGCAAACTACGCTCCAGGATTGGTAAGTATTGGAGATGCTGGATTGATCGACATCACTGCAACCGGACATGTTTCGATTGCCAATGGTTCCAATATATCTTCTGATACAACTTCTGTCGGCAATGCTGGGTCAGTCCAAGTGTCTGCAGGTAGCTTGACTATGGATGGAATGGGATCTGGCGGTTATACCGGCATCTTTAGCGATGCCAACTCGGGTAGCAGCGGCGATGCCGGTAACGTTGACGTGACGGTTGCAGGTGCATTGAAGATTTTCAATGGCGCTTGGATTTCCTCGGATACCTATGATATCGGCAATGCCGGCAAAGTCAGTGTGCGTGCCGGAAGCCTGGCGATCGATAGGCAGGGAAACGATCGTGTTACCGGGATCTCCAGCGATGCCATCTACAACATTTATTATGTGACAGGGAATGCCGGTAACATTGACGTGACGGTTGCCGGTCAGTTGTCGATCCTGAATGGTGGACGGATTTCCTCGCTAACGGAGGGAGAGGGTGTTGCTGGCCATGTAGATGTCAGTGCTGGGAATCTGCTGCTTTCCGGAAAGTACTCTTGGTATCGGTCGGGCGTCCTCTACGATTCGCCCAGCAGCATCGATGCATCGGCTGGTGTGATTTCCTCCGGCCAGACCGGCAGTGTAACGGTGAATGTGGCTGGTACAACAACCTTGCAGAACAGCGCAGAGATCTCCATCAAGAACTATGCGACGGTCGCAGACCCCACCGTGTTGTTCCCGACAACACTGACGATTACTTCGCCCAACCTGACGCTGAGTAACAGTGCCATTACCGCCGCTTCGACCGGTAACGTCTCGGCGAGCAATATCACGGTGAACGTCAGGGATACCCTCCACCTAGACCCGAGCCAGATTACTACGAGCGCCAACCTGGGCAACGGTGGTTCGATCTTCATCAACGGCGGCCGTCTGGTCTGGCTGGACAACTCGCAGATCACCACCTCGGTGGCCGGTCTCACGGGCAACGGCGGCGATATCCACATCACCGCCGACAACCTGGTGTTGTCGACTGGCTTCATTCAGGCCAATACTGCGGCGACCAACGCTTTGGGCGGCAACATCGTGCTGAACATTGGCGCGCTGATTCCGAGTGGAGGCATCCTCTACGTCGGCGGTGATACGCCCTATCGCTTCCAGCCCTACATTTTCGGCTACAACGTGATCCAGGCGGCGGCACCGGATGGTGTGAGCGGTGCCATCGAGATCACTTCGCCGACGATCGATCTGTCCGGCAGCCTGGCCGGTCTGAGTACCCGGGTGCTGGATAGCGGCGGCCTGGGACGCAATCCCTGCCGGACTGGTGGTAGTTCACTGGGGGTAGTCGGGCGTGGTGGTCTGCCTTCGCCCACCAGCGGACCTTTGCGTATTGATGAGACACCGGAGCGTGGAGCCGCCGGTGCATCGGCAGGTTCGTTCAAACTGGCAGCGCTCGGGTGCGGGATCTGATGATGGAAAACATGACAAGGAAGCGTTATGCGGGGCTTGCCGCCGTCCTAGCCCTGATCGTTGGCTACGGAAACCAGGCTTCGGCGCTGGATTCCGCAGATCATCCGAACATGCAGGAGTTGCAGCGTCCAGACTTCCTGCCGGCAAAACCACCGGAGCATTTCGAGTTGCCACCCGTGACGATTCCCTCACAGGCTGCCCCGCGTGATGTGCTGGCCGGACAGGTGTTGCAGCGGGTCCAGTTTCACGGTAATCGGGTTATTGCCGCCGAAGAACTGGAAAAGGTAGCCGGCCCCTGGCTGGGCAAGTCGGTCGGCGTAGCCGATCTCGAGAGCCTGCGTCTGGAGTTGACGCGCCACTACATCGGCAAGGGTTACATCAATTCGGGTGCGCTGCTCGCGTCGACCGCGCTGGCGGAAGGTGGTGTCGTCACGTTCGATATTGTCGAAGGACGGCTGACGGACATCAGGACTGGCGGCCTTGATGGACTCGATCCGGAATATGTGAAGGCAAAACTGCTGCCAGACCCCGATGCGGCGTTCAATGTTGACCGGCTGCGCGAAAATTTCCAGTTGCTGCTGGATGACCCGCTATTTACGCGCATCAACGCACAATTGGCCCCGGGACAGAAACCGGGTGAGTCGTTGCTGAACCTCGAGATGCAGCGGGCGCGGCCATATCACCTGACCGTCCAGCTGAACAACTATCGCCCGTCCTCCATCGGCGAAGAAACCTTGGGTGTGACTGGGGGAGTACGCAACCTGACCGGTCGCGGCGATGCGCTGGAGGGGTATGTGCAGAAGCCTCTCGAGGGCGATCAGGCATATCGAAGCGGCTTCACTTGGCAGATGCCCCTCAACTACGCAGGCACGGGGCTGACCCTGCAGGCGGATGACGGCGAGTCGATGGTTATCGAGGAGCCGTTGCGGGCAATCAACATTAGGAGTCTCCTGACCAGTTGGGAAGCCGGCCTCAGCCAAACGCTGCTCGACCGACTGAACCACCGCCTAGCGATCGGAGTGAACTACCTCTCCCGCGTGAACAAGACCTACCTTGACGGGGTACCCTTCTCGTTTGTCGCTGGCGAGCCCGACGGAGTGACGCGGGCGAAGACGGTCAAGTTCTGGCAGGAATACACCTATCGCTCCGAGCGGCAGGTGCTGGCCCTGCGTTCGACCTTCGCCCATACCCGCAACAACCTCCAGCAGATCGCTGGGCTGCCAACCAATGTACAACCTGCCGACAGCTACAGTATGTGGCTGGGTCAGGCTCAATATGTGCACAAGTTGACCGACGAGGGAACCCAATTCATCACGCGGCTGGTCGTGCAGGATACGTCGCACAAGCTGCTGTCGATGGATGGCATGTCCATCGGTGGGGTGGCGACCGTGCGGGGCTTCCGCGAGAACCAGATGATCCGCGACAAGGGTTACGTCGGCAACTTCGAGCTGGACATCCCGGTCATGAAGAACTCCGACAGCCACTCGGTCAACCTGATCCCCTTCCTCGATTACGGCAGGGGACACAACGTTGGCGATACGGCCCAGACGATTTCTTCCGGCGGCATGGCCGTGCGCTGGCGCTGGAACGATTTAACCCTCGATCTGGCACTGGCTCGGCGGCTCACGAAGCCTGATGAAATGCAGTTCGGCAAACACACGTTACAGGATCAGGGCATCCACCTGCAGCTCTCCTACAAGATGTAGGCCGAGTTGCTCGGCGGATCAGCAGTCGGTGGGGGATCATTCCGCCAGGGTTTTTAGCACCTCGTCATCCGGGCGTTCCTGTGCAAGGCTCTTCCACAGTTCCCGGGCATCGGCCAGTGCACCGGCTTCCCGAAGTTGCGCCGCATACAGGACGCGGCGGCCAAATGGTGCATCGGGGGCAGGCTTCAACTCGGCGAGGCGCTTGATCGTATCCCCTGGCGCGACGGAAAAGCTTGCTGAGGCATCCGAGATTGTCCGGCCGTCGGCACCGATGGCCTCGATGCGCCAGTTGTAACGCTCACCGGCATGCAAGCTGCGGTCTCGCGGCACCGCCAGTTCGGTGACGGCGGCAGTCTTCTCCCAGACCACGCCATTCTGATCCTTCAGCACAAGACGGTAGCTGACGGCACCATCGACGCCGCTCCACTGGAATACGGGTGTCTCGGTAACGACGGTGGTGCGTGCCGGCGAATTGAGCACCGGCACGTTGAACTTGCGCATGCTGCGCATCACTAGCGTCGCCTGCGCCACTTTTGCCGTTGCCACCTTCACCTCGGGCAGGTTCTTCGCCGGTAGCGGCTTGGTCTCGACGGGCTTGCCATCGGTGGTCCTGAGTCCGTCAGCGGCGACAACGTACTTGCCACTTCCCTTCAGAACGTATTCGCGGCCGCTGACCAAGTCGACCGCGACCAGTTGCGTGCCGGCCGCCAATGTCAGGCGTGCGCCATCGGGAATTTCGGCAAGCGTTGCCACTGGGCTCTTTCCCTCGATCTCGGCCTTGCCACTGATATCAGTCACCAGCAAACCCGCCATGGTGCCTTGGGTAACCAGCAAGAGAGAAGTCATCAGTATGCGTTTCATGTCATTCCATCCTTTCTCAGGGTTTCCAACCGAAAATCTGGATCGGGGCGCGCCCCTTGAGGGGGTGCTCACCAAGTGAAACGATTGCATCACTTGCCGGCAAACGCTCGCGCACGGTCGGCGACAGCACGACAGGATACCCGGCATCCTTGGTAAGTCCTTCCAGTCGCGATGCGGTGTTGACCGTGTCGCCGATTGCGGAATATTCGTGACGCGATTTGGCACCGATATAACCGATCAGCGCCGGGCCGAAGTGTAGCCCGATGCCGATGGCAATGCGCGGGCTGCCGCTGGCTTCCTGCTCGCGGTTGAAGGCATCCAGCTCGGGCAGCATTTCCTGGGCGGCATGGAAGGCATCGATACAAGCCGCCGCATTGGCTTGCGGCGCACCGAAGAACGCCATGATGCCGTCGCCAATGAATTTATCGAGGGTGCCGCCGTGTCGGTGGATCGTCGATGCCATGCGCTCGAAATAACGGTTGAGCAGATCGGTCACCGCCTCGGGCGACATGTGTTCGCTCATCGTCGTGAAGCTGCGGATGTCGGAGAACAGCACGCAGATATCACGCCGTTCGCCAGCCAGTTGCGGATTGAGGCGGCCGGCAAGAATTTCGCTCAGCACGCCCGGGCTGACGAAGCCATCGAAGGCCAGGCGCAGCCGGCGACGCTCGGCGGCCGATTGCCAAGCTTCGAGCGCCGTGCGCCCGCCAATGCCGAGCAGGAGCGCCAGACTCCAGGTCATTGCCGGAATGGCCCAGCCAGCGGCAAGCAGTTCGACAGACAAAGCCAGCAGGGAGGAAACGACAACGAGCGCGGCAACCCAGAGTCGCTGCCCCGGCTGCAGCCACCAGCCGAGAGACAGCAATAAGGCCACCATGATGACCAGATTTTGCGGCGATTCCCTGATCGGGCCGTCGGCCATGAGCGTGCGCATCTGTGCGGCATGAAGGAAAACGCCATGGGTCGTGGAACCCGAGTCGCCGAGCGCCAGTCCCACGGGGACCAGATGCTGGTCATCGTGGGCAAGCAGGCTACCAAGGAAGACCACTTTGCCGCTGAAGGCCTCCGCCAGTCGGGCCTCATCACCTGCCGCACGCCAGGCCAACACATCCTTGAGGGGCACGTAACCGAAGCGCGCGCCGCGGAACAGCGGAATCAGTCCTTCCTGCACGGGGATCTCCAAGCGGCGGGCTAGCTGGCCGGTAAGCGTGGACAGTGTCTCCTGAGCGCTGCCGATGTGCTCATCATAATGACGCATGACGCCGTCGCTGTCCTTGGGCAAAAAGACCAGCGCTAGTCCCTCGGGGCCGGCCAGGTTGGCGAAGAGCGGGTGAATCGGTCGCAGGCTGCCATCGGCGGTAGCGGTCAAGCCCAACACCAGGGGTGCTACCGGGCGCAGGGCGAGGATGCCGCGAGCCAAGGCGGCATCGAGCCCCGGCTGAATGCGGTCATACGAGGTTTGCGGCAGGACGACATCCACCCCGACCGCACGGGGCCGAGCCAGCGCCATCGCCTCGAAAAAACCGCCAAGCTGGCGATGTAGCGTGGCCAGTGGCACGCCGAATTCCGCGAGGCTCGCATCGTCGATGCCGACTACAACCACAGGGCTCTGTGTAGTGTCGGCCATCCGCTCGGTCAGGTGGCGCATCTGCCAGTCAAGCCAGCGCAGTTCTGGACGGGACAGCAGGGAACCGGCAATGCTGGCCACGACCAGCACTGCCACCAACAGATAGCCAAGACGCAACGGGTTCATCAGGAGAGAGCGGACAGGGATTACGTCGAGCATAGTGCCGATAACAATATCATTACATTGGTCAGGTTATGCTGAAAGTAGGCACCGGCGGGTACTAGCCAAGCAGCCCGGCTGCCGCATGAAACACCATGCTCGCCGCAGCGTTAAACAAGGCATCAGCTCCGGTAATCCGCGTTGATCTTCACATAGTCGTAGCTGAAGTCGCAGGTCCAGACCTTGGCCTGGTGGCTGCCACGGCCGAGGTCGACGCGCACCTTGATCTCGGCGGGTTTCATCGCGGCAGCACCGGCTTCTTCCTGGTAGCTGGCAGCGCGACCGCCGTTTTCCGCGACCAGGGTATCGCCGAGCCAGACCTTGACCTGGGTGTCGTCGAGGTCGGCGAGACCGGGATCGTTATTCCAGGCGTAGCCGATGGCGGCGAGGATGCGACCGAGGTTGGGGTCGGAGGCGAAGAAGGCGGTTTTTACCAGTGGCGAATGGCCGATGGCGTAGCCGACGGCCTTGCATTCTTCGTGCGAGCGACCGCCTTCGACAGCAATTTCTATGTACTTGGTGGCACCTTCGCCGTCGCGCACGATGGCTTGCGCCAGTTCGCGTGCGACCTCGATGATGGCCTGCTTGAATTCTTCCCAGCCTGGAGCGGAGATCGATTCAAATTTCGCCGTGCCCTGGCCGGTGGCGATCAGCACGAAGGAATCGTTGGTGGATGTGTCGCCGTCAATGGTGATGCAGTTGAAGGATTCGTCGGCAGCTTCCTTGACGAGGCGCTCCAGCATCGGCTGGGCAATTGCGGCGTCGGTGGCGACGAAGCCGAGCATGGTGGCCATGTTGGGGCGGATCATGCCGGCGCCTTTGGCCATGCCGGTAATGGTTGCGGAAAAGTCGGCGCTGGCGAGACGGCGTGATGTGGCCTTGGCGACGGTGTCGGTGGTCATGATGGCGTGTGCGGCCTCATGCCAGCCGTCTGACTTCAATGCTGACAGGCAGTCGGGCAGGCCGGCCTTGAGACGCTCGACCGGCAGCGGTTCGAGGATTACGCCGGTAGAGAAGGGCAAGACTTGATCGAAGCGGATGTCCATCAACTTGGCGACTGCGGCGCACGACTGATGTGATGCTTCCAGGCCCTGCTCGCCGGTGCCGGCGTTGGCGATGCCGGTGTTGATGACGAGGGCGCGAATGCCTTCCTGTTTCAGATGTTCGCGACAGACTTGCACCGGTGCGGCGCAGAAGCGGTTTTTGGTAAAGACGCCGGCAACGCGGCTACCGGGGGCGAGTTCGATCAAGGTCAGGTCGCGGCGATTAAGCTTGCGGATGCCGGCCTCAGTGACGCCCAGTTTGACGCCGGCGACGGGGTAGAGTTGGTCGGGGGCAGGGGTGGTGTAATTAACCGGCATAATCAGTTTTCTCCAAATACGTGTTGCCAAAGTTTACGTACCGCCACGATGCGTTGACTGTGTGGTGCAGCTTCGACGCGGCTGTCGAGATTGTTGAGGCGGCGCTGGTGCTGCAGGCGGCGGTATTCGCGGTAGGCGTCGCGCACGGTTTCGGCAAGAGCGGTGGGCAGTAGTCCGCATTCGGCGGCGATGCGTAGCAGGGCGATGTTGCCAAGATTGCCGGTGAGGCGCGGAAAATCGCAGGCGTGGGCGAGGATCAGGTATTGCACGGCGAACTCGACATCAATGAGGCCACCGAAATCCTGCTTGAGATCGAAAGTTTCGACATTGCCCCGGGAGGACAGTTTGTCGAGCATCTTCTGCCGCATCGCCAGCACTTCTTCGCGCAAGCTGGCAAGCTCGCGTTTCTGCCGCAGCACTTCGCAGCGGATGCGCTCGAAGGCGTCGCCCACCGCTCGGTCGCCGGCGGAAAAGCGCGCCCGC
>CAIYZZ010000255.1 GCA_903930805.1 uncultured Rhodocyclaceae bacterium
ACGGTTCAGTGTGGCGCTGCTGCTGGAGGGCTGCTTGTAGTTGACCTGCGCTTGCGCGCCGACGTTAAAGGTGTTCCAGTTGATGACGGCGCGGTTGGAGGTCTGATTCACATCCATTCGTGCCCCGGCTTGGCTGATGGCGGCTGCACCGGCGGCGAGTTTGCCGCCGGTGGGAAGCTGGGTTGCCGCTGGCGCCGCCGGCAAACCCGGCGGAGCCGCAAGGGTCGACGCCGGCGAGACGGCAATCATGGCCGCGAGCAAGGCCCCTGCCCGAACGGCCCGTTGGCCACGCCCCTTGACGTTTTCTGCAGCAACGACATATGCCGCCAGTCGGTCAGACCAGACCAGTCGATAAAAACGGTTCATCGCGGCGTGTCTGTTCATGGGCTGACCCCTGGTGTTGCACTCACCGCTTGACGATAGTATCGCGCAACGATATGGTTTGAAATATGATTACATCGTTCCACGACGACGCGACGGAATGCCTTTGGCAAGGCAATTTCAGCAAGAAGTTGCCGAATCGGATTCAGGCTTTGGCACGGCGCAAGCTGCGGATGCTGAATAGCGCCCGCCGGATTGATGATCTGCGCGTGCCGCCCAATAATCGACTGGAAGCCTTGAGCGCGGATCGCGCCGGGCAATGGAGCATTCGCATCGACGAGCAATGGCGCGTTTGTTTTGAATGGGATAAAGGACAAGCAGCGCGTGTTGACATTTGCGACTATCACTGAGGAGGCGATATGAAACGGCTGCCAAACATTCACCCGGGCGAAGTGCTCAAGAAAGAATTTCTTGAGCCACTGGGTATTACGCAATACAAGCTGGCAAAAACCATCGGCGTACAGCCGATTCGCATTGGCGAGATTTGCGCCGGTCGGCGGGCGATTACCGCCGATACCGCGCTGCGTCTGTCGCGCGCGCTCGGTGTGACAGCCGGATTCTGGCTCGGGCTGCAAGCCGACTACGACACCGAGGAAATTGAGCGCGTGAATGCCGACGCCCTGAACCGAATTCAGCGACTTGCGGCTTGAGCTTGCGAAAGCGTTGATGTGTCCGGGGCGCATGGCGTCGACTTCCCTACTCAGCTTTCTCTTTGATCATCTTTGCTGGCGCTGAAGGCTTGGCGGTGGAAGTCTGGTTCACCGCTACGTACTCTGGCGCACTGCTTGGCATGCGCTGGGCGAGCCGGGGAAGATTGCCCAGCGAAAGCAGGTGCGCATGGATCAGGCCGAGTTCGCCCGAGACGAACCATTCCTGCACCATCGCCGGCGGTAGTCGCTTGAGCTTGGTTTCATCGACGACAAGCATTCCCTGCACCAGGGCATGGCGGCCATCCGGGAAATTGGCTTCCATCTGCGCTTCCATGAGAATGCCGCTGGCGTCGAGTTTCCTGAGGAAGTTGTCGGTGAGTTGCCCCTGCTGCTGGTAGTCGGTGAGCAGTTCCAGCGCGCCCTTGAGCAGGGAGGCCGGCTCGCCTGCGGCATCGAACAGCGGTTCGCCTTCGCTTTCATCGAACCCGGGAAAGGTTTCGTCGATGCAGACGGTGAACTGGTCGGCGCCGGTTTGTGCAAAGACAAACGGATAGCGGCGGATGAATGCCGGAATGTAGCCGGCATCCCAGCGACCGGCGGCATTCAGGTAGAGGTTTTCGCCCTCGCGCGTGCCGGTGAGGGCGTAGCAGAGCAGTTCGCCCGGCGTACCGTTCTGGGTTGTGCCGCGCGCGAAAACAATGGGGTATTCGCGGGACGCCTCTGCGAATTCGACCGCGACCAGCGGCACGACATGCGCGACCGCGGCAAAGCGGGCATTGTCCGTCAGTTTGAGTTTAAGGTGGCGATGCTGCACGCGATCGAGGGCTACGATATCCTGGTAGATCAGCAGTGTGCTCATGAGTGCATCGCGTGGAGAGATCAAAACGACATGCTGGCCGTCAGCCAGAAGCGGTTGTCCAACTTGCTGCCGTCCTGGTCGTTGCCATTGGCGGCGGGGTTGGGGTTGTAAGCCTCACGCCGCGCCCAGGTGCCTTTGAACTGCACGCCTAGCGGGCTAAGCCAGGCAATGCTTACGCCATGCCCGCGCAGGTTGTAGGCGTTGAGGGCAGCCAGCGTATTGCCGGTGGGCGACAGGTTATTGCGATTGACCGCAGTGATGCGGCCCCAGTCGTGAAAGGCGGTGAGATTGACGCCTTCCGGAAGGCGAAAGCGGGCTTCTAGAGTGAGTGTCTGCCCTTCCGCGCCGCCGCCTTCCACGGTGGGATAGGCGCGTATCCCGGATGATCCGCCCAGCGTGAGTCTCTCCGATGAGTCAAGATTCGTGCTGGCGGCCTGAATGGCGTACTGCCCATAGACAGAAATATCGTCGGAGACGGTCTGGTTGCGGCCGAGCGTCATTTTCCACTTTTGATAGCGGCCTGCGGTCTGCGTGCTGGCCGCATCGGCCGCCTGGTTGGCTGAGCCGGCGAGATCCACCCGACCGTTGACAAGAACCAGGCTGACGTTGGTGGCTCCGTTGCCACCGAAGCCGTCAAAGGCGTTGCCGGAGAGTGCGTAGGCGACGACATCAATGTGATAGCGGTTGGTCGAACCCAGACTGGTCCAGTTGTCAAAACTCTTGCGATCGACGTTGGCGGAGAAGCTGAGATTTGCGGCACGCGAACGTATGACCGGGTAGCTGGCTTCCAGTCCCGCGGTTTCGGCGATGCCGCGGATATCCAGCGTCTTGTTCTCGGGGGTGATCACATTGAAGTCGAGGCGACTGCTGTTGATGCCGACACGCAAACCATCGTAGCCGACGGGAACAGTGACGCCCAGACGGCCGTACTGGCTGCCGTCGGTCTTGGTGAAGTTGGCCAGTACCTGCTCGCCGATCCCGGTGGGGCTGTCGAGGTAGGCAGTGAGCGCAACTCGCTCACGGCCGGTGGCGCGTGATCCGGTGTTGTCGAGGTCTATGTTGCCGAGAAAGACAGGGGTATCGGCGATTTTGAGCACAAGGTCGGTTTCACCGTCTTGCGTGCCGGCACGAAAACTGGAGGTGGCGGAGATGCCGGGCAGATCGTCGAGCAGCATGACGGCGCGGTCGATGGCATCGGCGTTGATCGGCTCGCCGTGCTTTTGCCGGGCTTCGACATAACGCAGTGCTGTAGCGAGCCTGAATTGTTTGGATTCGACGCCATCGAGATGCGTGCTGCCGAAGCGGCCTTCGATAATGTGTATGGTGACGGTGCCGCCGTCGATTTCCTGCCTCGGCAGGAAGGCTCGCACCACCCAGCCGCCCTGCCGGTAGCGTTCGGCAACGGCGGCGGCAGCCTTCTGCAGGTCGCTGAAACTCAGCGGCCGGTTCAGGTAGCCGGCGACGGCGACGGCCAGTTGATCTTCAGCGAGCAGCGTATTGCCGGTGAAGACGAAGCGGCTAACCGTGACGGTGCCCCCCTGCACCGATTGCATTTCCTGCGGAACCGGTGCTTCGGGCTTGACCAGAGGCTTGGGGGCGACCCTGCGGTCGCGCTCGATCTGCTGCAAGAGCGAGCCTGCGTCGGGTACGGTCTGGGCGTGGGCCTGGCGGCGACCTTCGGCTTCCTGGTGATGGAGGCCGGCATGCCGCCCTTCCTCCTGCTGCAGCTGACGGGGCGAGGGTGCTCGTGCGCAGCGGATCGTGGAGAACGAGAAGCGACGCATGGAGCGCGAGGCGGCCATCGAGCGGATGGAGCGCGAGGAGGCCGAGGTGGGGAGAGAGAGGGAGACAGACAGACATACAGACAGACAG
>CAIYZZ010000256.1 GCA_903930805.1 uncultured Rhodocyclaceae bacterium
AGTCGAGCGCAACACTCCACTCAACCTCTTTCCACTCGCCACCCTGCTTCACCATCGGCTTGGTCAACCGTTCGTCAGAATTGAGCGCTTCATACGAGAAACGCTCCTTGTCCGACAACCAGCACTCATTGATGGCCTCGTTTTCCAGCGGCAGCACGCGCAACACGCGATCATGTTTGACTTGGGCGATCAGGTTGCTGCCCAAGCTGTCATGCGGACTGACCGTCTTGCGGCGCGACAATTCCCAAGTGCGTGCGGAGAAGCGGAAAGGCTTGGAGGTCAGCGCACCGACGGGGCACAGATCGATGATGTTGCCCGAGAGTTCGGAATCAACTGTCTTTTCGACGAAGGTCATGATCTCGGCACGATCACCGCGGAAAGCCTGGCCCAGTTCCATGTGGCCGGCAATCTCGGCGGTAAAACGCACGCAGCGGGTGCAGTTGATGCACCGGGTCATGTCGGTGCTGACGAGCGAGCCGAGGTTCTTGTTCGATACCACGCGCTTTTCTTCCTGATAGCGCGAAGCGGAACCGCCATAACCCACCGCCAGATCCTGCAACTGGCATTCGCCGCCCTGATCACAGATCGGGCAATCGAGCGGGTGGTTGATGAGGAGAAACTCCATCACATCCTTCTGCGCCTTGACGGCCAAATCGGAATGCGTAAATACCTTCATGCCATTGGTCACCGGCGTCGCGCAAGCCGGCATCGGCTTGGGTGCCTTCTCGACCTGCACCAGGCACATGCGGCAGTTGGCTGCGATAGAGAGCTTCTTGTGGTAGCAGAAGTGCGGGATGTAGATACCGGCGGCGTGCGCAGCCTCGATAACGGTGCTACCGTCCTCAACCTGCAGGGCTTTGCCGTCGATCTCGAGATCTAGCATGAGGCACCTGCCATGAGTCTGGTGTGGAACGTGCTGCCGGCCTTTTGCACATCAGGCGGCACGAGACACTTCTTGTGTTCGATGTGATAAGCGAATTCGTCGCGGAAGTGCTTGACGAAACTGCGCACCGGCAGTGCTGCGGCATCACCCAACGCACAGATCGTGCGGCCCATGATGTTGCCGGCGATTTCATCCAGCAGATCGACATCCTCGGGGCGTCCCTGGCCATGCTCGATGCGATGCACCATCTTGTAGAGCCAACCCGTGCCTTCGCGACAAGGGGTGCATTGACCGCACGACTCTTCGTAATAGAACCAGGACAGACGCTCGAGCGCCTTGACCATGCAGACGGTTTCGTCCATCACAATCACCGCCCCGGAACCCAGCATAGAGCCGGCCTTGGCGATGGAATCGTAATCGAGCGTGCAATCCATGATGACATCTGCAGGCAATACCGGTGCAGAAGAACCGCCGGGAATGACAGCTTTGAGCTTGCGGCCACCGCGCATGCCACCCGCCATTTCCAGCAACTTGGCAAAGGGCGTACCCATGGGGACTTCAAAGTTGCCGGGCTTGTTGACATGGCCCGATACCGAGAACAATTTGGTACCGCCGTTGTTCGGTTTGCCCAGATTCAGGAAAGCTTCACCACCCTGCCGCAGAATGAACGGAATCGAGGCAAAGGTCTCGGTATTGTTAACCGTTGTCGGTTTGCCGTAGAGACCAAAACTTGCAGGGAAGGGCGGCTTGAAACGCGGTTGCCCCTTCTTGCCCTCGATGGACTCGAGCAGACCGGTTTCCTCGCCACAGATGTAAGCACCATAGCCATGGTGGGAGAACAACTCGAAATCGAAACCGGAACCGAGAATATTCTTGCCCAGAAACCCGGCGGCACGTGCTTCATCCAGCGCCTCTTCGAAGCGCTGATGCAGTTCGAACACTTCACCGTGGACATAGTTGTAGCCACGCGCTGCACCCATCGCAAAACCGGCGATGACCATCCCTTCGATCACCGAGTGCGGATCGAGGCGCATGATGTCGCGATCCTTGAACGTACCCGGTTCACCTTCATCGGTGTTGCAGACCACGTACTTGTCGCCGGGAAAAGCCCGCGGCATGAAACTCCATTTCAGGCCGGTCGGAAAGCCCGCGCCACCACGACCGCGCAATACCGAAGCTTTGACCTCGGCAATCACTTGGTCCTGGGTCGCCTTTTCGCCAAACATCTTCTTCAGCGCCTGATAGCCACCACGCGTTTCATAGTCCTTGAGACGCCAACCCGTGTCACGATTCAGGTCGCGCACATCGGGCTGATGCCAGCCGGCGGTCAGTGTCGGGTTGATCGATTCGAGCATGGCCATATTATTTACACTCCGCCAGCAGCCGATCAATCTCTTCGGGCGTCATGAAGCAACGCATGTGATGGTTGTTCACCAGCATCACCGGCGCATCACCACAAGCCCCCATGCATTCACCTTCCTTGAGGGTGAATTTGCCATCCGGCGTGGTCTCGTTGAAATCGATGCCCAGCTTGCTCTTGAGATACTCCGCCGCATGCACACCACCCGACAGCGCACAGGGCAGATTTGTACACACCGTCAGCTTGTGCCTGCCGACCGGCGCCAGGTTGTACATGTTGTAGAAACTTGCCACCTCGTAGGCGGCCATCTCGGGCATATCCAGATAAGCCGCCACTAACGAGATAGTCTCGCGCGCCAGCCAGCCCTTTTCTTCCTGCGCGATAGCCAGCGCGGCCATGACGGCAGACTGCTTCTGGTCAGCCGGATACTTGGCGACTTCGCGATCAATTCTTCCGAGTGTGGCTTCGCTCAACATAGTCTTACCTGTCAACTTCGCCGAAAACAATATCAAGAGTGCCAATAATGGTCGTCACATCGGCCAGCATATGTCCCTTTACCATCTCACTCAATGCGGCAATGTTCTGAAAGGCGACCGAACGCAGCTTGACGCGGTAGGGCTTGTTGGCACCATCCGAAATCATGTAAACACCAAATTCTCCCTTGGCGTGCTCGATGCCGACATACACCTCGCCGGGCGGGACATGAATCCCCTCGGAGCAGAGCTTGAAATGATGAATCAGTTCTTCCATGTTGCCCTTCATCTTTTCGCGCGAAGGGGCTGCAACCTTGTGGTTGTCACTGATGACAGGCCCCGGATTTGCCCTTAACCAGGCAATGCACTGACGGATGATGCGATTGGACTGACGCATCTCCTCCATCCGCACAAGATAGCGATCGTAGCAGTCACCATTGGTGCCAACCGGAATGTCGAAATCAAGACGGTCATAAACCTCGTAGGGCTGTTTTCTGCGCAAATCCCACTCGATGCCGGAACCTCGCAGCATCGGGCCGGTGAAGCCGAGTTGCAGGGCACGCTCGGGTGACACGACACCCACGCCGACCAGACGCTGCTTCCAGATGCGATTCTCGGTCAGCAAGGTTTCATATTCGTCGCAGTAGCCCGGAAAACGGTTGGTGAAATCCTCGATGAAGTCGAGCAGCGTGCCATCTCGCGCAGCATTGAGATCCTTCACACGCTGCGCGTTCTTGAACTTGTTGACCTCATATTTCGGCATGTGATCGGGCAGATCACGATATACGCCACCCGGGCGGTAGTAGGCCTGGTGCATACGAGCGCCCGTGACAGCCTCGAGAATGTCGCAGATATCCTCGCGTTCGCGGAAGGTGTACAGCACCATCGCCATCGCACCGACGTCCAAGGCATGTGCACCGAGATTAAACAGGTGATGGTGGATGCGCGTGATCTCGTCGAACATCACGCGGATGTACTGCGCCCGCAACGGCACCTCGACACCCAGCAGTTTTTCGACAGCCATGACATACGGATGCTCGTTGATGAGCATCGCGGTATAGTCGAGCCGATCCATAAAGGGCAGCGACTGAATCCAGGTGCGCGCCTCCATCAACTTTTCGGTGCCACGATGCAGCAGGCCGATATGCGGATCAGCGCGCACGACGACTTCGCCGTCAAGTTCCAGCACCAAGCGCAACACACCGTGCGCCGCCGGGTGCTGCGGGCCGAAGTTCAGCGTGTAGTTCTTGATTTCAGCCACGGCCGATCACCTTCCCGTATTGCTCTTCGCGCACGATGCGCGGGGTATTTTCGCGCGGTTCGATAGTAACGGGCTGATAGACGACACGGCGCTGCTCGGGGTCATAACGCATTTCGACATAGCCCGACACCGGGAAATCCTTCCGGAACGGATGACCGACAAAACCATAGTCGCTGAGAATGCGGCGCAAGTCATCGTGGCCCTCGAACATGATGCCGAACATGTCAAAAGCTTCACGCTCGAACCAGTTGGCCGAATTCCAGATGTCCGTTACTGATGATAGTACGGGGAAACCCTCATCTGATGCAAAGCTACGCAAGCGCAGGCGGCAATTGAAGGCCAGCGAGAGGAGATGACTCACCGCAGCGAAGCGCTTGCCCTGCCAGCCCGTAAATGTCGAATAATCGACGCCGCAGAGGTCGAGCAACTGTTCGAACTGCAACTCAGGATGATCTCTCAGTGTGCGCGCCACTTCGTGGTAATCAGTTGCCGACGTCTCGATGGTCAGCGCCCCTAAGCTCAGCACGGGGGGAGTAATACGTTCACCGAAAATCTCGACGAGTTTTTGCGACAGTTTTTCGAGTTTGGCGCTCATGGATCAGGTGCGGGCAATCGTGTTGGTACGGGTAATCTTGTTCTGCAGCTGAATGATGCCGTAGAGTAAGGCTTCAGCCGTCGGCGGACAACCCGGCACATAAATATCGACTGGCACGATGCGGTCACAGCCACGCACGACCGAGTACGCGTAGTGGTAGTAACCGCCACCGTTGGCACAGGAGCCCATCGAGATCACCCAACGTGGCTCGGCCATCTGGTCATATACTTTGCGCAATGCGGGTGCCATCTTGTTGGTGAGCGTGCCAGCGATAATCATCACATCCGACTGACGCGGACTAGGGCGGAATACCACGCCGAAACGATCCAGGTCGTAACGCGAACAACCTGTATGGATCATCTCGATCGCACAGCAGGCCAAACCAAACGTCATCGGCCAAAGCGAACCGGTACGCGTCCAGTTGATCAATTTGTCGAGCGATGCAGTGACAAAGCCTTCCTGCAGTATGCCTTCGATACTCACCCGATCACTCCCAGTCGAGGGCGCCTTTGGCCCACGCATAGACATAACCCACCACGAGAATCGCGATGAAGACCAGCATTTCGATGAAACCAAAGAACTTCACCTCGGGCGTACCGACGATCTCCTTGAAGATCGACGCCCACGGCAAAAGGAAAGCTACTTCGAGGTCAAAGATGATAAAGATGATAGCAATCAGGTAATAGCGCACATCGAATTTCATGCGCGCATCTTCGAAGGCTTCAAAGCCACACTCGAAAGGAGAAAGCTTTTCGCTGTCAGGTCGATTGGGGCCAATCAACCAACCCATGAGAATGGGAACGCAGCCGAAGACCAAGCCTACGACCACAAACACGAGAACAGGAAAGTAATTTTCCAGCATTTACCTTAGCTTCGTGGCTTTTGGCCACTCTCCAGTCACCCGCCAGCCAATTTCACTGGCGCGCATACGTTCAGGATACACAATCTTTGGTGCCGTCGGCGAGACTCGAACTCGCACAGCTTTCGCCACTACCCCCTCAAGATAGCGTGTCTACCAATTTCACCACGACGGCTCTGCTATCTGCCTAACAAAATTACCTTGTTTCAAGCGGCGCGCATCATAGCACTATCGATGCACCTCACGATAACTTCTATCACCTATTTCGGAATGTCCCGGGCCTTGGAATCGACCGGTAGCACAGGCGGTGCCTGCTCGACCGCAGGAACACTAATGTCCGTCTTCACTCCATCCATGACACTGCTGCCGACGGCTGTTGGCCGTTTGCTGGCCATGTAGGCCAGCGTCAGGCTGGTAACAAAAAATATCGTGGCCAAAACGGCCGTGACGCGCGACAAAAAGTTCGCTGAGCCGGAAGCCCCAAAGAGACTTCCAGAAGCGCCACTACCGAAGGCCGCACCCATATCGGCACCCTTGCCGTGTTGTAACAACACCAACCCGATGACCGCCAAACCCACCAGGATATGCACAGTAAGTGCGACAGTAAACATAACGTCCATGAATAATCCTTCTTACGCTGCGGCACAAATGGCAATGAAGTCCGCGGCAACCAGCGCTGCACCACCGATCAGACCACCATCAATATCCGTCTGTGCCATGAGTTCTTTGGCATTGCCCGGCTTCATGCTGCCACCGTAAAGGATCTGCAAACCAGCCGCCACACCCGCATCTTCACGCGCCACGCGGTCACGGATCAGGGCATGCACTTCCTGCGCTTGCTCGGGCGAAGCAGTACGGCCTGTGCCAATGGCCCAAACCGGCTCATAGGCAACCACCGCCTTGGCCAACGATGCAATGCCACAGCGAGCAATCACGGCATCAAGCTGCCGCGTAACCACGTCGGCAGTCACGTTCTTTTCGCGCTCGTCGAGGGTCTCGCCAACACAGAAAATCGGTATCAGGCCAGCTTTCATCGCGGCCTCGAACTTGGCCGCCACCACCGCATCCGTATCACCATAGTAACTGCGACGCTCGGAATGCCCAACGATGACATAGCGGCAACCAAAGTCACCCAGCATCATCGCACTTACTTCACCGGTATAAGCACCTTGCACATGCTCTGAAACATCCTGCGCACCCCATGCAACATTACTGCCCTCAAGGACTTTGCGCGCTTGGTCAAGGTAGGGGTAGGGCGTACAAACTGCAACCTCGACAGCCAATCCGGCCACACCGGCCCGTACCGATTGGAGCAAATCATCGTTGGTCGCCAAATTGCCGTGCATTTTCCAATTGCCGGCAACAAATTTCTTGCGCATGGTGTCAATCCGCCCTGTTCGAAAGTTGGCGATTATAGCGGCGGCAGATCATGACGGTCAATCCATTGAGGGCTGTGCTTGACGCATGATCAACGCCATCAACCTCAACCCCGCCGATTCGTTATGAGGGATAATCCCATCGTGGTTTTTATAACAAGATTCTGCTCGGCCAACAAAGGAACACGTATGTTCAGCAGCATGATGCCGCACCGCAAGGAATTTTTCGACCTACTCACCGCGCATGCCGATCGCGTGGTTGCCGCCGCCAATGCCACCCTCCGCTTGGTAAACTCCCTTGGCACAAACTCGACTGATCTTAATGAATTGATAAAAGAAGTTGCCCTGAATGAAAGCAGTGGCGACAAGATCAAGGCTGACATGATCACCCTGCTCCACAGGTCATTCATCACCCCTTTCAGCCGCGACGAGATCCATACGCTCACACTAGAGATCGACAAAATCCTTGGTGCCTTGCAGCATGTCAGCGACGCTGTCAGCATGTACCACTTGACGGATTCAACACCTGAATCGCGCGAAATGGCCTCTCTGGGTGCCGATGCCTGCCTGCGACTCAACCGCGTCATCACCACGCTCGCCAACAAGGAACATGCCAAGGAAGCCATCAATCTGTGCCGGGAAATCGAAGCCCTCGAATCCAAGGCGGATAAGGTGCTGAAAAAAGCCATCACCCGATTGTTTGCCGATGAATCACAGCTGTGGAACGCCATTCGCATGCGGGAATTTTATATTCTCCAGGAGAACGTTCTCGACTACTGTCAGGAAGCCGCGCGCACCGTCGAAGAAATCCTCATCGAAAACTCCTGACCGGCGGCCGATACCATGGAAGGTTTGACCATCAGCATCTGGATCCTGGGCATCCTGATTTTCGTCGGCCTCGCCTTCGATTTCATGAATGGTTTTCACGATGGTGCCAATTCCATCGCTACCATCGTCGCCACCGGCGTGCTCACCCCCAAGCAAGCAGTCTTGTTCGCTTCATTTTTCAACTTTGCCGCCCTCTGGGTATTTCAACTCAAAGTGGCCGCCACCATCGGCAAGGGCACCGTTGATCCAAGCTTCGTCGATTACTACGTGATCTTCGGCGCCCTTTGCGGGGCACTGGCCTGGAACATCATTACCTGGTACTACGGCATCCCCTCCTCGTCGTCGCACGCCCTGATCGGCGGCTTGGTGGGTGCGACCCTGACCAAGGCCGGCAGCATTGCCCCCATCGTCTGGAGCGGCTTTGGCAAAACCCTGCTGTTCATTATTCTCTCGCCGCTTATCGGCTTCATGATGGGCGGATTGCTGATGGTGCTGGTGGCCTGGCTGTTTCGCCACCGTACCCCCATGCAGGTCAGACGCTGGTTCAACTATGCACAAATCTTTGCCTCGGGCGCCTATAGCCTGGCCCATGGTGGCAACGACGCACAAAAGACCATCGGTATCATCTGGCTGCTCTTGATCAGTGCCGGCGTGGCTACCACCGACGTCAAGACACTCCCCAACTGGGTGATTTATTCCTGTTATCTCTCTATCGGCTGGGGTACCTACCTGGGCGGCTGGCGTATTGTCAAAACCATGGGGACGCGTATCACCAAACTCAATTCGGTGAGCGGTTCCTGCGCCTCAATGGGGGGTGCCATCAGCCTCGGCCTTGCCACTCTAGGCGGCATTCCGGTATCTACCACTCACACCATCACTGGCGCCATTGCCGGCGCCGGCGCTGCACACAACATGAAGCGTGTGCGCTGGGACATGTCAATCAATCTGGCCATCGCCTGGATCCTGACCATCCCGGCCAGCGGATTGATTGCGGCGACCTTCTGGTGGCTCGGCACCAAATTCATGTAGGTGCCGAACCGTTGCCCATGAAACACCACCTAACATCAAATGCCGCTGATGCCAGCGAGAACAAAAGTCCTTTCAAGGGAAAAACTGGCCTGACCAGGGTCTGGAACGCCCTCCGGTACTCAATAGACGGACTCTCGGCCGCTTACCGTCATGAGGATGCCTTTCGCCAAGAAATTTGGCTGGCGCTGATTCTGATTCCAACCGTTTTTTTCATGCCAGCCAACGCATTGGGCAAGGCAATGATGATCGGTAGCGTACTGCTGGTACTGACCGTGGAGTTGATCAACTCGGCCATCGAGGCAGTGGTAGACCGCATCTCGCTCGAACGCCACCACTTGGCCAAACGCGCCAAGGACATTGGCAGTGCAGCGGTGCTGATTGCGCTGATTAATGTTGCGGTGACCTGGTTGCTCGTATTGTTCGGCTGATATGGCGTAATCGCCGCCCGCCAGTGCCGACTTTTTTCTGTCAAGCGGCACTCCCTTGCTGTATTTCATTATAAGAAGCATTGTGGCCTACGGGTGCAGGAGAGATCAGCCTTGGATGAAAACTGGAAAGACACGGTTTACCGCAAACGTGCCGAATTGGCGCTGCTGTTGCACGAACCATTTGCGCAATTGGCGCATCGGTGTCCTCAGGCATGGGGAGATCGACAGCGCATCAACGCTTTTCTGGCTGCCAGTATCGGAGAAATCCCGCACGCTGCCTTTCTCTATGCATTGGACAGCAAAGGAGTCCAAATTTCCGATAACGTCGGTACTGAACGCATCGCCCAAGGCTACTTCGGCCGCGATCGCTCGCTACGCCCATACATGCATGAACCGATGCCACCGTGGGGGTTTCTGCTTTCGGATGCCTATGTCAGCCTTTCCGGGCGACCTTCGCTCACGGCATTACATGTCGTCAGTGACGGGAATCAGGAACTCGGCTACCTGGGGGCCGACTTTGATCTGCGTGATCTACCGGCGGCCGGCCAACCTCTCGAGCAATCACGCAACTGGCGGCAAATCAAGGGAGACCCGTCGATCCGTGGCACCGTCTTTTTGCAGCAACGCGTAGAAAGTCCGATGGATCGGCACATCACGCAAGCACTCGCCATCCTCGCCGAACTGATCGCGGAGCGCGGTATGTTCCAGGTGGTGATCCATTTCTCGAGCAGCCGCGCCACCGGCTGGTTCATCGACGACCCGTTCCGCTACCACCTCATCGAACATGAGGCACTGGCCGATCCAGACGTCTGCCTGCTCTATCCCCCGCAACCATGGCCAGATGATGCACAGGTGCGGCAGGAACAGGTGAAGCCGATACTCGATGCCATGCGCGAACTTCGCCTCTCCGACCAGAGCATCTATCTGCGCTCGGCCTCGATCAACATCTTCAACGGCATGGTCAGCCTCACCTTCTCATGCGATGGCTCACACTACATGAGCTGCGATGAGTTCCTCGACCGCAAGGGCGATTTTTGGTCAGGCATGAACAACTGAAAAGTCGGCCCTGGCGGGACGGCATAACTCAGTGCGCAGCATTGGGAAAGAACAGTTTTTCGCCACCGATCTCGTAAGTTGCAATGGCCTTTTGTCCGGCCGGTGACACGATCCAGTCGATGAACCTCTGACCATCGGCCTGCTTGACGTGCGGATGCCTGGCCGGATTAACCAGAATGACGCCGTATTGGTTGAAGAGGCGGTTGTCGCCTTCGACAACAATCCCCAGTTCACCACGATTCTTGAAAGCCAGCCAGGTAGCACGGTCGGCAAGAATATAAGCACTCATTGAAGATGCCGTGTTGAGTGCCGGCCCCATGCCGGAGCCGGTATCGCGGTACCAAGAGCCTTTCTTGACCTCAAGATCGACCCCGGCAGCTTTCCAGTAGCGCAGTTCGGCAGCATGAGTACCGCTGCGGTCACCGCGCGACACGAACGGTGCCTGGGCAGTTTCGATACGCCGCAAGCCTTCAAGAATATCCTTGCCCGCCGCCTTCGCCGGGTCGGCCTTCGGCCCCACCAGCACGAAATCGTTGTACATCACCTCCTGCCGCTTCACGCCAAAACCTTCGGCAACGAATTTCTCCTCTGCCGCCTTGTCGTGCACGAAAACCACGTCGGCATCACCGCGCCGGGCCAGGTCGAGCGCCTGACCGGTACCGAGCGCAACCACGCGCACCTTGATGCCACTTTCCTTTTCGAAGACCGGCAACAAATGGCCGAAGAGACCGGACTGCTCGGTGGAAGTCGTCGAGGCAACGGTAATGAAACGCTCCTGGGCCTGAACGGCACTCGTGCACAGCAATGCGGTGCCACACAAAACAGACATGAAACGACGGTGAAGCGATGGGGTGGGACTCATGGTGTTTCCTCCTGAAGAAAGCCGCGTGCGGCAACGGTTTGTGGCTGTTGAAAGAATGTGGTGGCCGGTGTTTGTTCCAGCATCCGACCGCCATCGATGAAGATCACCTCCTCGGCGATGCGCCGCGCCTGGCCGAGGTTATGGGTGGTCATGACAATGCGCGTACCGCCGGCGGCGATTTCATGGATGATGCGCTCGACTTCGCGGCTGCTGGCCGGATCGAGGCTGGCAGTGGGTTCGTCGAGGAACAGCACCTCGGGTTCCAGCGCCCAGGCCCGCGCCAACGCAACGCGTTGCTGTTCGCCGCCGGAAAGTCGCCGTGCGGGGCGTAAAGCAAGCTCTGCCATCCCCACTCGCGCCAGAGCCGCTGCGGCACGCGCCCGACGCTTTTGAGCGCTCACGCCCGATAATTTGAGGCCGTATTCGACATTCGCCAGCGCCGTGGTGCGCAACATCACCGGCCGCTGGAACACCATGCCTTGCGACAAGACTTGTGGCCAGATCAAGTGGCCATGGCTCGGTCGCAGCAAGCCGTGCATCAGGCGCAGCAAGCTGCTCTTGCCGGCACCGTTGGGGCCAAGAATTGCCGTCCTGCCAGCGCCGACTTTCAGGCTGATCGCGTCGATGATACGCACGCTGCCTTCAGTCAGGCCGAGCCGGTCCAGTTCGAGCCAGGCCATCGTTATCCCCAGCGCCTTTCCGCCCACTGACGCAACAGGAATGCGGCGACATTCACGGCCAGCACCACGGTAATCAGGATGATGCCAAGCGCGAGGGCAAGCGGCAGATCGCCCTTGCTCGTCTCCAGCGCAATGGTGGTGGTCATGACGCGCGTGACGCCATCGATATTGCCACCGACGATCATCACCGCACCCACCTCGGCGATGGCTCGCCCGAAACCGGCCAGACTCACCGTAGTCAAGGAAAAGCGGCCATCCCACAGCAGTGTCATCCCCGACCGCAGGCGGCTCGCGCCCAGGCTGCGCAACTGCTCGCGATATTCGCGCCAGGAATCTTCGATTACCTGCCGCGACAACGCAGCGATAATCGGGGTAATCAGCAAGGTTTGTGCGATCACCATGGCAGCAGGGGAAAACAGCAAACCATAATTTCCCAAAGGGCCAGCACGTGAAAGCAGCAGATAAACCAGCAGGCCCATGACCACCGGCGGGAAACCCATCATGCCATTGAACAGCACGATCAATCCATGCCGTCCGGGAAAACGGCCAACCGCCAGCAGCGCACCGATCGGCATGCCGATCACGCAGGCAAGCACGGTCGCGCTGAGACTGACGCGCAGGCTCAAAGCAACGATCGAGAGCACCCGACCGTCGCCCTGCCCGGCCAGTTCCCAAGCCAGAGAAAGAGTCGTCGGAATTTCTTGCATGAGTGATGTCAGGGTAAAGTAGTCGGAAGAAAGTACGAATATGTCAAAACTTGCAACATCTCAAAAATCGAACTCCCCGGTTCAACTGCCCCAGTTGCGCTGGCATTGGGATTTCGGCAACGTCCTCACCGAAGGTGAGCCGCGCCGGCTTTTGAATCTGCTGATCGCCCTGCTCGATACCACGGCGCTGGGCAAGGCGGCTGCGTTGGTGGGCATGTCATACCGGGCCGCTTGGGGCCTGTTGCGGCGCTGCGAAACCGAACTGGGTTTGCCGCTGGTGCTCATGGAGCGCGGACGTGGTACGCGCCTCACCGCCTTGGGAGAGTCTCTGATCAGCATCGATAGTGCAGCACGTGCTGCTCTGAGCGAAGCCCACGCCACTTGGGAAGCACGCATGCAGTTGCTTCTTGCCCCGGCGATGCGGCAGGGAGACGGCACCACAGCGCGACTGCGCTTCTATGCCAGCCACGACCTTGCCCTGGCAGACTGGATCGAGCATGGGCGCAAAGTGATGGTCGACGTCACCTGGCGCGGCAGTGAGGAAGCCCTCGCCGCACTGGGGCGCGGGGAATGCGACATCGCCGGTTTCCATGTGCCAGAGGGATATTCTTCAGCGCAACTCGTCGGCTGGCTCGGGCGCTGGTTGAAGCGGCGGCTCCATGTCTGCCTGCCCCTGATGCGTCGCCAGCAGGGTCTCGTCGTGGCTAACAGGAACCCTTTGCGACTCAATTCGCTGGCCGATGTGGCCGAGCGCGGCGCACGGCTCGTCAATCGCCAGCGGGGATCCGCCACCCGCAACTTGATTGATCAACTGTTTGCTGCCAACGGCATCGACCCGAAAGGCATCGACGGCTACGCGCATGAAGAATTCACCCACGAGGCGGTTGCTGCCACCATTGCGAGCGGGCAAGCCGATGCCGGATTTGCCATCGAGGCAGCAGCCGCACGCTATGACCTTGCCTTCATCCCGCTGGTCACCGAGCGTTATGGCCTGGCGATGGGGGCGGCAATGGCCAGCAGCGAGACCGGTCGCGCACTCCTCAAACGGATTGGCGGCAATACCTTCCGCCAGCGCTTGCTGGCGATGCCGGGCTACGATCCCCTCCCCGTTGTTGCTCCGGGCGAGTGGGAAAACTTCCTTGCCGGGTAGCGGGCGCCTTCAGCCGCCCCCGCGCTGCATGGCTAAATCCATGCGTGCGAGCATGGACTTCTGTTCCGATGTCGTGCCACGGACGAATTTGATTGTGACATGCAATCTAGACAGGGTGATGGCGGCGATAACCCGGGAGGTACCCGGCGTGAGCGAGATTTCCATAGCAACCCTGCCGTCATCGACACGCAGGACATCGCCCGTTGCCACGACAAGCCCGGGAAAAGCCAGCGCGAGGCCGCGTCTAAATTCCTCCGGGGTCGCCGAAACCTCTCTTTCCAGCATATCGCTCCTCATTGCCCACAAAATATTGTGCGGCACGAACCCAGTCTAGCGGGACTTCCCCGATAATTCCCGTTCTCGCACAATCCACCGTCTTCCCCAACACCATGAGCCTGATGTCCTTTGAAACCGCGAAGTCGATCCTCCTTTCCTCCGCGCAAGCGGTCGGGGAAACCGAGTCCATCGATCTTGCAGCAGCCTTTGGCCGTGCTTTGGCCGATGATCTGATTTCACCGCTGACCGTGCCGCCGTTTTCGAACGCGGCGATGGATGGCTATGCGCTGCGCCAGGCAGATCTATCGACTGATGGAACATGCTTGCCGGTCAGCCAGCGCGTGGCCGCTGGCTGCGTGGCATTGCCCCTGCAACCCGGCACGGCGGCACGCATCTTCACGGGCGCACAGTTGCCTGAAGGCGCCGATACGGTTGTCATGCAGGAGTTTTGCTCTTCGCACGGGGACAAGGTAACGATCAATATGGTACCGAAGGCAGGGGAATGGGTACGCCTGGCCGGCGCCGATATTCAGGCGGGACAGGTCATCCTGAAGGCCGGCGCGCGTTTATCTGCCGCTGCTCTAGGCCTGGCGGCGTCGGTCGGCATCGCCGCAGTCAGCGTCAGGCGTCGCCTGCGCGTCGCTATATTTTTCACCGGCTCTGAATTGACGATGCCAGGGCAAGACTTGCCTGCAGGGCACATTTACAACTCGAACCGCTACGTCCTGCATGGATTTCTTGCTGATCTGGGCGCCGAGATCATCGACCTAGGCATCATTACCGATGATCTGGAGGCAACGCGCGCCGCCCTACGCACCGCCGCCGCTGCAGCAGATGTCATCGTCACCAGCGGGGGCATGTCGGAAGGCGACGAAGACCATGTAACGACGGCCCTCAAGTTGGAGGGGCAGATCGATGTCTGGAAGATCGCCTCCAAGCCGGGAAAACCTTTGGCTTTCGGCACCGTCAATCACGGCGAGCGGCGCGCCGCCTTCATCGGCCTGCCCGGCAACCCGGTATCGGTCTGGTCCGGGCTGCTGACGCTGGTCGCTCCCTTCCTGCGCCGCTGCCAGGGATTCACCGCAATCGAGCCGGATCGGCAGACACTGCGAGCCGACTTCAGCTACTCCGTGAAGGGCAACCGTATGGAGTTCGTCCGCGTCCGCCGCAACAATCAGGGGGGGCTGGAGGTCTATCCGAACCAGGATTCCTCAATAATCTCGTCGGCAGTCTGGGCGGATGGGGTGGCCGCGATCCCGGCAGGAGCCACCATCTCACCCGGGAACATGGTCAGCTATCTCCCCGGCCCTGGCCAATTACCCTGAAGCTGTCGCGACACGGTCAAATATGCAGCTTGATGCAACTTCCTTCTTTTGCTAGGCTGGTGGTAGTTCCTGGTCCAGGGAAATTGCCTTTCCGTTTCCTCGGGTGGATCGAACCAACAAAAACCGACACAGGAGGGTGAGAAATGCAGAAATCGTTGC
>CAIYZZ010000257.1 GCA_903930805.1 uncultured Rhodocyclaceae bacterium
CAAATGGGTCCGCCACGCGGAAAGCCGCGCATGGTATCCGAGGCACCCATGAAAAGTCAAACAATTTGTTGTGGGCCGTTGCGGACAACACTTTGTTGTGGGCCGTTGCGGACAACACTTTGTTGTGGCGATGATTTCGATGGGCTGTTTCGAGAAGCATTGAGGAAAGAGTGCTTGCCCTTGCTAACATTCCGATCCTTGCCGTCCCGCCAGCGCCGACTTTTTCTGTCGTCGGGTCTGCCAATTTTTCTCACCGTACTCCCGCCTTGGCTAGAATCGTCCGGGCATCTATCACTCATGGAGAGATCGAATGGAATGCACAGTACGCTGGCACGATGGCATGAGTTTCATTGCTGAAACCGGTAGCGGACATTTGGTAGCCATGGATGGCGCACCATCTGCGGGTGGCCGCAACCTGGCACCGCGACCGATGGAGTTGCTGCTGGCTGGAGCGGGCGGATGCGCTTCGTTCGATATCGTCACGATCCTGAAAAAGGGGCGTCAGGATATCGTCGGCTGTGACGTGAAATTGACAGCGGAGCGTGCCGAGGAGGACCCCAAGGTCTTTACCCACATCAATATGCACTTTGTCGTCAAGGGCCGCAGGTTGAAGCCGGAAGCGTTAGAGCGGGCGATCAAGCTTTCTGCAGAAAAGTACTGTTCGGCTTCCATCATGCTCGGACAAACCGCCAAGATGAACCACACATGGGAAATTATCGAGGTCTGAGCTAGACCCAATACGCAGCACCCGTCATTACCTTGGCCGCCATCTTCATGGCGCCCTTTGCAAGTGCAGGCAACTCGCTGGCACCGAGCCGAATGGCCGTCTGGGCGTGGGCGACTTCGTCGGCCTTCATCTGATCGATAATTGCCCGTGAGCGATAATCCGCTGGTGGTAACTGGCTCAGGTGACCATCCAGATGCGACTCGACCTGCCGCTCGGTTTCCGCAAGAAACCCTAAGCTAACGGGATCACCCAGTCGCCCCGCCACGGCACCAATGGTCCAAGCTCCGGCATACCACAGTGGATTAAGCAGGCTCTTGCGGCCACCCAGATCGGCGATGCGCCGTTCGGTCCAATTGAGGTGTTCGGTCTCTTCCCACGCAGCCTGTCCCAGAGCGTACCGCACAGCGTCGTCCTGCGCAGTGAATGCCTGACCAGCATATAACGCCTGTGCGCAAACTTCCCCAACGTGATTGACACGCATCAACGCTGCCACGTGGTGGCGCTCCGTTTCGGTCATCTCACCTTCAGGAATCATCTCGCCCGGCAATGGTCGCACCGTCGACGCTTTGGCAAAAACGGTTCGCAGCGCCTGGTCGATCTGGATAATCAATGGATCAAGTAAGCTCATGACAGCCCCTTACATTGTCTGAGGGTGCTTGCCCAACCGTAAGGCCTCCACCCCTTCGGATTGCGACTGGATCGGCAGGCCGTTGGGGCAAAACAAATCACGGGAGAGGGCCGCATGCTGCCGATTGATGGGTTTGTTCTCAATGGGCCGCCACTCGCTCTTGCGCGCCTTGGTCCAGGTTCCGTCCTGGCGGCCCGAAGCATAATTCTTCAACTCGCGGCGCTCGCAATGAATACCTTCAAAGCTGATGTTGGTAGCCCCGCCGCTGGTACGCACTACAAGCACATAGCGCACCACCCCATCATTTCCGACGCTGAGGGTCGAAGCATCAATATAAAACTTGTGTGCGGTCGCTTCGCTGACGTAAAACTGGCGCAGATTTGCTTCCTGCGGAAACGCAGGCAGGGAAACCTCCTCCTCTGCCCATTTGGGCGCATCAGGATCATCCTGCTCGGGCGCAAAGAGGCCGGCAACCGCAAGGTTCGCCATCAGGGCCGCGGTAATGAAAACGTACAGGCGACAGATCATTCACTTTCCTGTTCATTGTGCTCTGCGATCGGCCATACCCAGCCTGGCCAGTGAGGCATGCGTTCGTGCGCATGGAATATCAGTCGCGACAACTCGGTTAGCGCTTGCCCGTAGACCATACGCTTGAAATCGATAACCGACTCCAGCGGCACCCAATAGTCGCTCCAGCGCCAGGCATCGAATTCCGGTTTGGCCGTCGCGCGCAAACAGATATCACTGTCGCGCCCAGTCAATCGCAGCAGAAACCAAATCTGTTTTTGCCCCCTGTAGGTGCCGCGCCACTCGCGGCGCACCCAGTGTTTGGGAACGTCGTATCGCAACCAATCGCGCGTTCGCCCGATAATGCTCACATGCTCGGGCTTGAGCCCGACTTCCTCGTAGAGCTCGCGAAACATGGCGTCCTCCGGCGATTCCCCCTTTTTTATTCCACCTTGAGGAAATTGCCAGGAATGTTCGCGAATCCGTTTGCCCCAGAAGACCTCGTGGCGTTGATTGGTCAGGATGATGCCGACGTTCGGGCGGTAACCTTCCCGATCGAGCATGGTGTAACCCCAGAATATTTGACTGGTGAAATTGTTCCACATTCATTCGTCCGAGGAAAGACGGTCAGGCAGGTAAAATTCGCGCTTCACTGCCTTACCGATCAAGAAAGCCCGACATGCGTGCCAGCCAGTTCTTCATCACCACCCTCAAGGAAGCCCCCGCCGACGCCGAGGTCGTATCGCACAAGTTGATGACTCGCGCCGGCATGATCAAGAAGCTGGCCGGCGGCATCTATAGCTACATGCCCATGGGCCTGCGGGTAATTCGCAAGATCGAAGCCATCGTCCGCGAAGAAATGAACCGGGCCGGCGCAATCGAACTCCTGATGCCGCTGGTGCAACCCGCAGAGCTCTGGCAGGAAACCGGGCGCTGGGACAGAATGGGGCCGGAAATGCTGCGGGTAAAGGATCGCCACGGCCGCGACTTCATCATTCAGCCGACGTCCGAGGAAGTCGTCACCGACATCGCGCGTAGCGATATCCACAGCTACCGTCAATTACCTAAGAACTTCTACCATATCCAGACCAAATTCCGTGATGAAAGGCGCCCGCGCTTCGGGGTGATGCGCGGCCGTGAGTTCACTATGAAGGATGCCTACTCCTTTGATCGCGACGAGGCCGGCGCCGAGAAGAGTTACCAGACGATGTACGCCGCCTACGTCAGGGTTTTCGAGCGGCTCGGGCTGACTTTCCGTGCCGTGCGCGCCGACACTGGTGCCATCGGCGGCTCCTTGTCGCATGAATTTCAGGTGATCGCCGATACCGGCGAGGACCTGCTGGTCTACTGTCCCGACTCCGACTACGCTGCCAACATTGAGTTGGCTGAGGCGTTGCCGTTGGCAGACGAACGTGCTGCGCCTGGTGCGTCGATGCAAAAGCTTGCCACGCCGGACACCATCCGCTGCGAGGACGTCGCCCAACTGCTCGGCCTGCCAGTCCAGCGTACCGTCAAGTCGATCGTGCTGGCCACCGATACGCCGCTCGGTGCGGAGGTTTGGCTGCTGCTGGTGCGTGGTGACCATGAACTTAACGAGGTCAAGGCTGGCAAGGTGCCAGGCCTCGAGGGCGGCTTCCGTTTTGCCACCGAGCAGGAAATCATCGAGCATTTCGGGTGCCCGCCGGGCTTCCTCGGCCCGCTCAACATGAAGAAGCCGGTAAAGGTCGTCGCTGACAGGACGGTAGCCAATATGGGGGATTTCGTCAGCGGTGCCAACGAAATCGGCTTCCACATAGCCGGCATTAATTGGGGTCGCGATCTGCCGGAACCGGATTTGATTGCCGACATCCGTAACGTGGTTGAGGGCGACCCATCGCCCGATGGCTGTGGCAAACTCGCCATTCAACGCGGCATCGAGGTCGGTCATGTGTTCTTTCTCGGCACCAAGTATTCAGAGTCGATGAACTGCACCTACCTCGACGAAACCGGAAAACCGCAACTGATGGCCATGGGTTGCTACGGCATCGGTGTCACGCGGCTTGTCGGCGCCGCGATCGAGCAAAATCATGACGAACGCGGCATCGTTTGGCCGGATTCAATTGCTCCGTTTACGCTGGTCATCTGCCCGATCGGCTGGGGCAAGTCGGAAGCCGTGCGCGACACAGCCATCAATCTTTACGAGAAACTGACTGGTTCTGGCATCGACGTCATGCTGGATGATCGCGACGAGCGCCCCGGCGTCATGTTCGCCGACTGGGAGTTGATCGGCGTGCCTCACCGGATCACAATCGGCGATCGCGGCCTCAAGGAAGGGATGGTCGAGTACCAGCACCGTCACGACAAGGAAGCCACCAAGGTACCCCTCACCGAGATTGTCGCAGTTGCGCGCCAGAAGGCATGCGTCTGACAAAACTACTGGGCGGCTTACTACTTTGCTGGGCAAGCCAGATCTGGGCCGGCGCGCAACAATACGAACCTCTCGCCGCCAGTGTGCAGGCAGCCTTGCATGCAGCGGTGTCTGATCGTGCCGCGCCTGAAGCACGCTTCGACAGCATCGAAGACAAAATCGACTGGCTCACCGAAATGTCTCGCCGACTCGAGAAACGCATTCCCGACCGTCAGGCACGGCTCGAATTTCTCAAGGCGGTACGTTACGAAGCCCAGCGCGCCGGCCTCGATCCACAACTAGTGCTGGGATTGATCCAGGTGGAAAGCGGTTTTAAAAAATATGCGGTTTCCTCGGCGGGCGCACGCGGCTACATGCAGGTGATGCCGTTCTGGGTCAAACTGATCGGCGGCGCGGACAGCAACCTGTTTCACCTGCGCACTAATTTGCGCTTCGGCTGCACCATCCTGCGTCATTATCTGGACATCGAGAACGGCGACCTGTTCCGCGCCCTCGGCCGCTACAACGGCAGTCTCGGTCGGCCCGAATATCCCAACATGGTGCGCGCTACCTGGGAAAAGCATTGGCCGTGGGGACAGCGGGTGATTCAGGCTATCCGCTGAACACTACCAAAAAGTCGGCGCTGGCAGGACGGCATTCTCCGATGTTTTGGCTAAGAGCAACCATCCGGCGTGTCAGTACAATATAACGTGCGGCGAGAGTGTCGGGCAATGCCAATATCTGAGCTTGTACTGTGTCACTGTAGTAATCGATCCGGTAATCCATGATCGAACGATGACAAATATGTTATTAAGTCGCAAACCGAACTGCTGCATGAGGGCTCATTCATGCCGCCTCCAGCTTTGCAACCGACAGCGCCAGCCATTTCATGCCGGCGCTGCCGAAATTAATTTGCACGCGTGTGTCGTTGCCACTGCCTTCGGCATTGACGATGATGCCGAGGCCGAATTTTGCGTGTGTCACGCTCTGGCCGATACGGAAGCTGCTGCCGCTGGGTCGCGGCGCGCTGCCAAAAGTCGGCGCTGGCGGGACGGCGCCATAGGCGCGGCTGCCGGAATCCTGGACGGCGTAGCCGGCTTTACCCGCCCGTGCCGTCAGATACTTCAGAAGATCGGCGGGGATTTCATCGAGGAAGCGTGAGGGTGGGTTGTAGCGTATCTGGCCGTGCAACATGCGCGTCTGCGCGTGGCACAGGTAAAGCCGCTGGCGCGCGCGCGTGACGGCAACGTACATGAGCCGGCGTTCTTCTTCCAGCCCCTGGTCTTCAGATTTTGCGTTTTCGTGAGGAAACAAATCCTCCTCCAGCCCGCAAATGAAGACGATGTTGAATTCGAGTCCTTTGGCCGAATGTACCGTCATCAGTTGCAGCGCGTCGTCGCCCTCACCGGCCTGATGTTCACCGGCTTCGAGGGAGGCGTGGGCGAGGAAGGCGATGAGGTCGGCCGATAGCTCGCCTTCTTCTCCGACCGTGCCTTCCTCAGCGACAAAGCCGGCGGCGGCATTGACTAGCTCGTCGAGGTTGGCGAGGCGTTCCTGGCCTTCCTTCTCGTTCTGGTAGTGCGTGCGCAGGCCGGAGAGATCGAGCACATGCTCGACCAGTTCCGGCAGCGGCAGGTGGGCAGCCTCGCGGAGCTTGACGATCAGTGTGGCAAAGGCGGCCAGCTTGCCACCGCCGGCACCAGAGACATGCGGGATGGCCGCATACAGGCTGCTGTTGGCCGCGCGGGCCGCATCAGTCAATTGTTCGATGCTGCGTGCGCCGATGCCGCGCGTCGGGAAATTCACCACGCGGGCGAAGGCTGTGTCGTCGTTGGTGTTGGCGATTAACCTTAAATATGCGAGTGCATGTTTGATCTCGGCACGTTCGAAGAAGCGCAGACCACCGTAGACGCGATAAGGCAGGCCGGCGTTGAACAGTGCGTGTTCGAGCGCACGGCTTTGCGCGTTGCTGCGGTAGAGCAAGGCGATCTCAGCGCGGGCATGGCCGTCGTTGGCGAGCGCCTTGACTTCCTCGACAATAAAACGCGCCTCGTCACCATCGGAATAGGATTCATGCACGCGGATCGGCTCGCCGGCGCCCGCCTCGGTCCACAGGTTCTTGCCAAGCCGGCTGGGGTTGTTCTTTATGATGGCGTTGGCCGCGTCGAGGATATTGCCGTGCGAGCGGTAGTTCTGTTCGAGACGGATGAGATTCTGCACCTTGAATTCGCGCTCGAAGTCGCGCATGTTGCCGACGTCGGCACCCCTGAATGCATAGATTGACTGATCGTCGTCACCGACACAGAACAGGGCAGCGCCTCCCCCCGCCAGCAACTTCAGCCACCGATATTGCAGTTTGTTCGTATCCTGGAATTCGTCGACGAGGATGTGGCGGAAACGCTCCTGATAATGCCGGCGCAGAGGTTCGTTGCGGGAAAGTAGTTCGTAGGAGCGCAGCAGCAGTTCGGCGAAATCGACCACGCCCTCCTTCTGGCATTGGTCCTCGTAGGCGGCGTAGAGTTCGACGCGCTTGCGGGTATGGTTGTCCCAGGCTTCCACAGCATTGGCGCGCAGGCCAGCTTCCTTCTGGGCATTGATGAACCAGGTAAGTTCGCGCGGCGGGAATTTCTCGTCATCAACGTTGAGACTCTTGAGCAGTCGCTTGACCGTCGCCAACTGGTCGGCAGAATCCAAAATATGGAAAAGTTGCGGCAGGCCGGCATCACGATAATGGGCACGCAACAGGCGGTTGCACAGGCCGTGAAAGGTACCTATCCACATGCCTTTCGCATTGATTGGCAACATGGCAGAAAGCCGTGTGAGCATTTCCTTCGCTGCCTTGTTGGTGAAGGTCACGCCAAGAATGGTCTGCGGGCTGACCTGGCCGGTCGAGATCAGCCAGGCGATGCGAGTCGTCAACACGCGCGTCTTGCCCGAACCGGCACCCGCCAGAATGAGGGCATGCTGGGGCGGCAGGGTGACGGCAGCGATCTGGGGTTCGTTAAGATTTTCTAAAATATTCAACTGGTTACGTAATAAAAGAAAGGGCGAAGGCGGCAGTTTACTCTCCCGAAAATTCAACATTGAACTTCTCGCTGCCTGCCCCATCTTATTCATCAATGCTGCGCTGCAACAAAACTGCGTAGAATGGCTTCATTACCCGTCTCGGGAAAAGGAAATAATCATGAAAACAATACTGAAGAACCCCAAGCTCCTGCCCTGGCTTGCCAGCAAGGCCGGTATCTCCCTGCATCGCGCAGAAGTTTTATGGCACGCGGCACAGCGACATGCCGTCCATGTCACGGGCGAAACGGAAACCCATGCCTACTGGGCAGCGGCAATGGATTGCCTGCTTGAACTCGTGGCTGCAGAAAGACTGCGCGAGGATGCCGCCTCTTTCGGCTGGCGCCACTGGGCGCGCCTGCACAAAAGTATCTGGCAGGCGCCTCTCGTGGCACTCGATGCACTGGTGTTGAACAACGTGCGCGGCTGGCGTTTTCTGGAGCCAATGCAGTTGGGCTGACCACTTCCGGCTGGCCCGGCTCAATGGTCGGAGGGCGCGCGCGTATAATCCAACGCCTTGTCGATAGATGCGAATTGCCTCCCGGCCATGCAGGAAAAATACCAACCCAACGAGATTGAGCAGGCCGCGCAGGCCTACTGGAACGTGACGCGCGCTTTCAACGCGGTTGAAGCGGCCGACAAACCGAAGTACTACTGCCTGTCGATGTTTCCTTATCCGTCGGGTAAGTTGCACATGGGGCATGTGCGCAACTACACCATTGGCGATGTGCTGACCCGGAGTCATCGCATGCGTGGTTACAACGTACTGCAGCCCATGGGCTGGGATGCCTTCGGACTGCCCGCAGAAAATGCCGCAATCCAGAACAATGTGCCACCGGCCAAGTGGACCTACGACAACATTGCCTACATGAAGCAACAGCTTCAGTCTTTGGGGTTCGCTTTGGATTGGGAGCGCGAGCTGGCGACCTGCAGGCCCGAGTACTACAAGTGGAACCAATGGCTGTTCCTGCGCATGCTCGAAAAGGGCATTGCTTACAAGAAGACCCAAGTCGTCAATTGGGACCCGGTGGATCAGACAGTGCTCGCCAACGAACAAGTCATCGAAGGTCGTGGCTGGCGCACGGGTGCCGTGGTGGAAAAGCGCGAAATTCCCGGCTACTATCTCGGCATCACGCAATACGCTGACGAACTGCTCTCCGCTCTGGATGCACTGCCCGGTTGGCCCGAGCGCGTGAAAACCATGCAGGCCAACTGGATCGGCAAAAGCGTCGGTGTGCGCTTCGCCTTCCCATATGAATTGGACGGCAAGCGCGACCTGATGTGGGTATTCACCACCCGCGCCGATACCATCATGGGCGTCACGTTTTGCGCCGTCGCTGCTGAACATCCGCTGGCGACGCATGCGGCGAAAAATAATCCAGAACTCGCCACCTTCATTGACGCATGCAAACAGAGTTCGGTGATGGAAGCCGACATAGCGACCATGGAAAAGAAGGGCATGCCGACGGGTATCTGCGTCGAGCATTCGCTGACCGGCGCCAAAGTCGAAGTCTGGGTCGGCAACTACGTGCTGATGAGCTACGGTGACGGCGCCGTGATGGGCGTACCTGCGCACGATGAGCGCGACTTTGCCTTTGCCAGGAAATATGGGCTGACCATCACACAGGTCGTCGCTGTCGCCGGCGAGACTTTTTCGCTCGACGGGTGGCGGGAGTGGTATGCCGACAAGCAGCGCGGCGTCTGTGTCAATTCCGGCAAGTACGATGGATTGGCGTATGCAGCCGCCACGGATGCCATCGCCACCGATCTCGCCGCCAAGGGCCTGGGCGAGAAGAAGGTGCAGTTCCGCCTGCGCGACTGGGGCGTGTCGCGCCAGCGTTACTGGGGCTGTCCGATTCCCATCATCCATTGCGATAGCTGTGGTTCGGTACCCGTGCCCGAGGACCAGTTGCCGGTGGTGCTCCCGGAAGACTGCGTACCCGACGGTGCCGGTAATCCGCTCAACCGCCGCGAAGACTTCCTCGCCTGCACCTGCCCGCAATGCGGTAAGCCGGCACGGCGCGAAACCGACACGATGGATACATTCGTCGATTCGAGCTGGTATTACGCACGCTACTGCGCGCCCGGCGCGCCCAGCATGGTCGATGCCCGTACCAACTACTGGATGCCGGTCGACCAGTATATCGGCGGCATCGAACACGCCATCCTGCACCTGCTCTACTCACGTCTCTGGACCAAGGTGATGCGTGACCTGGGTCTTGTGACGTACGACGAACCCTTCGCCAACTTGCTGACGCAGGGCATGGTACTCAACCACATCTTCTCGCGCCGCACCGACAAGGGCGGCATTGTCTATTTCGCGCCGGAAGAAGTGGAACTGGTGCGCAACGATACGGGGCACGTCACGGGTGCAACCTTGAAAGCTGATGGTCAGCCGGTCGACTATGGTGGCATCGGCACCATGTCGAAGTCGAAGCGCAACGGCGTCGATCCGCAGTCGCTGATTGATCAATACGGTGCCGACACCGCGCGCTTCTTCATGATGTTCGCCGCGCCGCCGGAGCAAACATTGGAGTGGTCGGATTCCGGCGTCGAGGGTGCCTACCGCTTCATGAAGCGTGTCTGGAGCTTTGGCCACGCCATCTCGGCGTTGGCAAAAACACCCATGACGGCCACGCTCTCTGCCGCGCCGGCCGCGCTGCGCCGCGAACTGCACCTGCTGCTGAAGCAGGCCAACTACGATTTGGGCAAGCTGCAATTCAACACGGTCGCCTCGGCGACGATGAAGATGCTCAATGCGCTGGAAAAGGCACCGAAGGACAGAGAGCATGCCCCGGTGCTGGCTGAGGGTTTCAGCCAGTTACTGCGTATCCTGTCACCCATCGCACCGCACATTACCCACGCGCTGTGGGTCGATCTTGGCTACGGCACGGATATCCTCGCCGCGACCTGGCCCGAACCGTTCGAAGCGGCACTGGTACAAGATGAGGAAGATCTGGTATTGCAGGTCAATGGCAAACACCGTGGCAGCATCAAAGTAAAAGTCGGCGCTGACAGGACGGCAATCGAAGCGCTGGCCGTTGCTGCGGAAGCCGCGCAGAAGTTCATGGAAGGCAAGCCGGCGAAGAAGGTCATCGTCGTTCCCGGCCGGCTGGTCAATATCGTCGTATAAACGAGGAGTCGCGATGCGTACCCTGGCCGCTGTTCTTCTGACTGTTCTGCTCACCGCCTGTGGCTTCCAGTTACGTGGCAGTTACACCCTGCCCTGGGATACGCTCTATGTCGGTTTCCCTGAAAACAGCGAGATATACGCTCAGGTCAAGCGCGGCATCGAGGCCTCGTCGCAAACACGCGTCATCACCGACCCAAAGAAAGCGGATGCATCCCTCATCGTCCTGGGTGATATCCCGGCCAGAAGTATCCTTTCTCTGAGCGGCACGGGTCTGGTGCGAGAAATCCAGCTAACACGTACTTTTGTCTACAAGATTCAGGATGCCGAGGGCAAGGAGCTTGCACCCAGCAACCAGATCATCCTGCAACGCGACATGACCTTCGATGACGCCCGCCTGTTTGCCAAGGAGGCGGAGGAAGTGATGATCCAGCGCGAGATGCAGCAAGACCTGGTGCAGCAACTGCTGCGTCGCCTGTCCGCATTGAAGCGCAAATCCGGCAATTGATTCCACCGTGCAATTGCGCCCGGAGCAGCTTTCCGCTCATCTCGAAAAACCGCTGCAGCCACTCTATGTACTGCATGGCGATGATCCGCTGCTGACCATCGAAGCCGGCGACGCGCTGCGTGCCGTCGCGCGCCGGCAGGGCTACGACGAACGCAACGTGCTGGTTGTCACGCCCGCGTTCCACTGGGAAGAGTTGTTTCATGCCGCCGGCAACTTGTCACTATTCGGCGGGCGCACGCTGGTCGACTTGCGCATTCCCACCGGCAAGCCCGGCCGCGATGGCGGCGAGGCGCTGCAGCGCTATTGCAAAGCCCCGCCCGCCGACGTACTGACCCTGATTACCCTGCCCGAGATGGACTGGCGGGCCAAGAAGGCCACCTGGTTCACCGCCCTCGTCAGCGCGGGTGTCGCCCTCGAGTGCAATGCGCCGTCCTCCGCACAGTTGCCGCAGTGGCTCGCGCGTCGCCTTGCCGCCCAGCAGCAATCTGCGCCACCTGAAGCGCTTGAGTTTATTGCGCTGCATGTCGAGGGCAACCTGCTGGCCGCGCACCAGGAAATCCAGAAACTCGGCCTGCTCCATCCGCCTGGCGTACTGACACTGGCACAAATATCCGCTGCCGTGCTGAACGTCGCCCGCTACGATATCGACGATCTCAGGAACGCGCTACAAGCCCGCGATGTCGCCCGCTGTGCCCGTACTCTCGAAGGTCTGCGCGCCGAGGAAGCTGCTCCGCCGCTGGTGCTATGGGCAATGGCCAACGAGGCCCGGACGCGAGCCATGCGTCCGGCGCTCTTGCATGCGGCACGGATTGATCGCATCATCAAGGGTCTCGCCGTCGGCGATCTCTGGGACGAGTTTCTGCAATTGGCACTGAGATTGACGCAATCCACGAAATTACCGGTATGAATATCGAAACCTACATGCAAACCCTCGGCCAGGCGGCCCGCGCCGCCTCGCGCCAGATGGCCAAGGCGAGCACGGCCGACAAGAATGCCGCGCTGCTAGCCATGGCGGCTGACATTCGTGCCCGCAAGAGCGAGTTGCTCGCCGCGAATGCCGCAGATGTCGAGGAAGCCCGCGCCAACGGACTGGAACCCGCGCTGCTCGATCGCCTCACGCTGACCGCCAAAGGCGTCGAAGCCATGGCCGAGGGTCTCGAACAGGTTGCGGCATTGCCCGATCCCATCGGCGAAATCAGCGACATGAAATTCCGCCCGACGGGTATTCAGGTCGGCAAGATGCGCGTGCCGCTCGGCGTCGTTGGCATCATTTACGAGGCACGTCCCAACGTTACGGCAGATGCGGCTGCGCTCTGCCTCAAGTCCGGCAACGCCGCGATCTTGCGTGGTGGCAAGGAGGCGATCCGCTGTAATCAGGCGATTGCCGCCAGCGTGCGCGCCGGCCTCGCGGCCGCCGGCCTCCCCGAAATGGCGGTGCAGGTCGTCGAGACTACCGACAGAGAGGCCGTTGGCTATCTGGTCGCCATGCCCGAATACGTCGATGTGATCGTGCCGCGCGGCGGCAAGGGTCTGATCGAGCGGATTTCGAAGGAAGCGCGCGTGCCGGTTATCAAACACCTCGACGGTAACTGTCACGTCTATATCGACACTACGGCTGATCCCGCCAAGGCGCTGAAGATTCTCGAAAACGCCAAGACCCAGCGCCTCGGCACCTGCAATACCGCCGAATCGTTGTTGATCGCGCGCCCAATTGCCGTCTCGCTAGTGCCGACTTTATGCGCCATGTTGACGACAAAGGGTGTCGAGATTCGCGGCTGTGCCGAGACGCAGGCGCTGGTGCCGCAAGTCAAGGCGGCGACCGAGGAGGATTACTACACTGAGTACCTCGCCGCGATCATTTCCTGCAAGGTGGTGGCCGATGTCGATGAGGCGATTGCCCACATCAACAAATATTCATCGGCACACACTGAAACCATCGTCACCGAGGACTACACTCGCGCCATGCGTTTTCTGCGGGAGGTTGATTCCAGTTCGGTGATGGTGAATGCCTCGACGCGTTTCGCCGACGGTTTCGAATATGGCCTCGGTGCCGAGATCGGCATCTCGACCGACAAGTTTCACGCCCGTGGCCCCGTTGGGTTGGAAGGCCTGACGTCACAAAAATGGATTGTCTTTGGCAATGGCGAGGTGAGAGCATGATTGAAGAGCATCCCGGCGCTGCCGACTACGACGCCGTGATTTCCTGGCCGGTCTGTTCGCTTGGCATTTGCTGCGATGGCAATACCATCATCGCCATCGACATTCTTGAGCCGTGCGATGAACGGGCGGGCCGCCAGCCGTTGGCGCAGGCCGTGGTGCGCCAGTTGCGCGGCTACCTGAAAGATTCATCCTTCAAGTTCAGCCTGCCGCTTGCACCTGCCGGTACGGCCTTCCAGCAGCGTGTCTGGGCCGGCATTGTGGCGATCCCCGCCGGCCAGACACGCACGTACGGTGCGCTCGCCGATGAATTGAAAAGTAGCGCACGGGCGGTTGGCGGGGCTTGTGGTGCAAACCCTTTTCCGGTGGTTGTTCCCTGCCATCGGGTGATTGCCAGCGACGGTAGCCTGGGCGGCTTCGCGGGCCAGCGCGCCGGCTTCCTTCTTGATGTGAAACGCTGGCTGCTGCATCATGAAGGAATCCAGTAGCGCTCTCCTCGACGAGTTCATCGACGCCCTCTGGCTCGCCGACGGGCTGGCGAAAAATACGCTGGCTGCCTACCGCTCCGATCTCACCCTGTTTTCTCGCTGGCTGGCCGAACGCAATGTCGATCTGCCCGCCGCCGCCGAGGTGGATATCGACAGTTACCTCGCCCACCTGCATACGCGCGTGCCAAAGGTACGCCCTGCCACCCTGCGGCGTTTTCAGGCGGCCTTGCGGCGTTTCTGCCGCTGGCTCATAGAACAAGGCCGCATCCAGTTCGATCCGCTGCTTAACATCCAGGCACCGGTTGCCGCTGAGCGATTTCCCAAGACCCTGTCGGAAAAGCATGTCGAAGACCTGCTCGCCGCGCCTGACACCACGACACCCCTGGGCCTGCGCGACAGGGCCATGCTCGAACTGTTTTACGCTACCGGCCTGCGTGTGTCGGAACTGGTCGGCCTGAAACTGTTTGCCGTCAGTCTTGACGATCACGTGGTGCGCACTTTTGGCAAGGGCGGCAAGGAGCGCCTGGTGCCGCTGGGTGAGATTGCTGCCGACTGGTTGGTACGCTGGATCAAGGAGGGACGCCCGACTGTGCTCAAGGGCCGCGCTTCAGATTTTGTTTTCGTTACGGGCCGCGTGAATAGCGCGGGGGTTGGCATGACGCGCCAGATGGCCTGGACGCTGATCAAGAAACACGCCGTGACCGCCGGCATTCCGTCGGCACGTATCTCACCCCACGTACTGCGCCATGCCTTCGCCACTCACCTGCTCAACCACGGTGCCGACCTGCGTGTGGTGCAATTGCTGCTCGGCCACACAGACATTTCGACCACGCAGGTCTACACTCACGTAGCCCGTGCAAGATTGAAGGAATTGCACACGACGCACCATCCACGAGGTTAATCAAATGAGACACGCTGATCACGATAGCCGTCCCCCCGAAACCCCCGCGACACAATTTCTGCACAAGAACCGCATCGCGCATTCCAATCATCTTTACGCCTATGAGGAACACGGCGGCACGAAAGTTTCTGCGCGCGAACTGAACGTCGCCGAACATGCCGTCGTCAAGACGCTGGTGATGGAAGATGAGGACAAGAAACCGTTACTGGTGCTGATGCACGGTGACCGCAAGGTGTCCACCAAGGATCTGGCGCGCCAGGTCGGCGTGAAGAAGATTGCCCCTTGCACGGAAGACGACGCACACCGTCACACCGGCTATCTCGTCGGCGGCTGCTCGCCCTTCGGCACCAAGAAGAAGCTGCCGATCTGCCTGGAAAAGACCATCCTCGACCTGCCACTGATTTACATCAACGGCGGTCAGCGCGGCTATCTGGTCGGCGTGCATCCTCACGACATCCTGCGGGTGTTGCAGCCGCAGGTCGTGGAGTGCGGACAAGCCTGACCGCTTTTCGCAATGACGCGCACCGAGCGCCTGTACCGCATCGATCAACTGTTGCGCAGTCGGCGCGCGCTCACCCGCAGCGAACTGCTCGAAGCGCTCGAATGCTCGCAAGCCACGCTGACCCGCGACATCGAATACCTGCGCAGCCAGCTCAACGCCCCCATCGTTTTCGACAACGACCTCGGCGCTTATCGGCTGGAGGCCGCCGCGCCCGGGCCCGCCTATGCCTTGCCCGGCCTGTGGTTCAACGACACCGAAGTTCACGCCCTGCTGTCGATCGAACATCTGCTCGAATCCATCCAGCCCGGTTTGCTCGGCCCACATATTGCGCCCTTGCGAAAACGGCTCGAAGGCTTGCTTGGCAAGGGACACCATGCCCCCGATGAAATCCGCCGGCGCATCCTCCTGCTGCCGGCCAACGTGCGCCGCCCGATGCTGGCCCACTTCTCCGTCTGCGCTGAAGCCACCCTGAGTCGCCACCGCCTGCGGCTGCAACACCACGACCGCCATCTCGATACGCTCAGCAGCCGCGAAGTTTCACCCCAGCGCCTCGTGCGCTACAAGGAAAACTGGTATCTCGACAGCTGGTGCCACCTGCGCGAAGCAGTGCGCACTTTCGCCGTCGATGCCCTGCGCAGTGCCGAGCTGCTCGACACGTCAGCCAAGGAAGTGGGCGACGATGAACTCGACGCCATTCTGGCGAGCGGCTATGGCATCTACGCTGGGCGCGACGTGCGTTGGGCGAGCTTGCGCTTCACTCCCTGGCAAGCGCGCTGGACCTCCGCCGAAACCTGGCACGCCGACCAGCGCAGCCATTACGACGCCGAAGGCCGTTACATCCTCGAAATACCCTACAGCGACGACACCGAACTGCTGATGGACATCCTCAAATATAGCGCGGAAGTCGAAGTGCTGGCCCCGGCCGACCTGCGTGCCAAGGTAGCCGAGCGGCTGCAAGAGGCGGCGGCGCAATATCGCTAAGGCAATCCATTCGGGGTAGGATTGCAAACAGGGACATGTGGGGAGAGCAGCAAAATGAACGCAAGTGAAAAAATACTGGTCGAGAAAATCCGGCAACTACCGGCGCAGCGTTTGGTCGAGGTTGAGGATTTCGTCGATTTTCTGCGCGCCAAAAATGAGGAATCCCGTTTCGTCACGTCTGTCACCAAGGTCAGCGAGCCGTGCTTCGCCTCAGCTTGGGATAACGACGAAGACGCTGCCTACGACAGGATGTAGGGATGGCCTATGCTTTTGGGGATATTGTGCTGGTGCCGTTTCCGTTCACGGACCAGTCGGGCGGCAAGAAACGGCCGGCCGTCGTCGTTTCCAGCGCAAACTACAACTCGAATCGGCGTGATCTCGTGATCATGGCCATCACCAGCCAGATTCGCACTCCCCTGGATTTTGGCGAAGCCCTGCTTGCCGATTGGCAATCCGCCGGATTGATCAAGCCTTCTGTTCTCAAGCCGCTTCTGGCAACCATCGAACAGGGACTGGTCATCCGAAAGCTGGGTGCATTGATCGCTGCCGACAAAACCACGCTCCACAGATCCATCGGCCTGGTCATTGACTAATTGTCCTCGGTAATACTCGAAGAAAACTCTATGAATCTCGGCGAACGCATCACCATCGAACCAGGCAAATGCGGCGAACACCCCTGCATTCGCGGGCTACGCATTCGCGTCAAGGACATTCTTGGCCTGCTGGCTGCTGGCGCCAGCCATCAGGAAATCCTCAAGGACTATCCCGATCTCGAGGAAACCGACATTCTGGCTGCACTGAGTTATGCGGCCCAGCAAAGCACCCTCAGCTTTGACGAAGATACGCCCATCACACAGGCC
>CAIYZZ010000258.1 GCA_903930805.1 uncultured Rhodocyclaceae bacterium
CAGCATCAGTGTCGGTGTGGCTGTGCGTGAAGCCAAGACATCCGATATCGATGCCTTTATCAAGCTCGCTGATGAAGGGGTTTATCAAGCAAAACAACGAGGTAGAAATTGCGTGGCAAGCGTTCAGGCACCAGTTTGAGCGGTGACTAGCAGAAAATAATTATTAAAAACAAAAGATAAGACCTGTTTTGTAATGTTTTTTCTTACAAGGTCGGCCTATCCTATTCTTACAAAAGGATGGTCTTTCCGTTGATTTTCTTCTTGCCAATAATCTCTGAAAATGCCATCACTGCCAAACGGGCATGCGCGGAAGATCTCCGTGACTCGGGGTGGCGGCAATGCAAGGAGCGCAAAGATGAAATCGACTGACACCTACAATGACATAAAGGAAGTCAATCTTGCCTACCTGATGCTGGCGCAAAACATGGTTCGTTCCGATCGGGAAGCTGCCGTGTTTCGTCTTGGTATCAGCGAGGAGATTGCCGACATTCTCGAAACGCTTACCCCGGGGCAGGTCCTGAAAATGGCCAGTTCCGACATGTTGCTGTGCAGCTTCCGTTTTGACGATTCTCTGCTGATCGATCTGTTGGCCAATCACGAGCGCGAGCGCGGTGTTGGTCACATTCACGCTGCGATTCTCGCCGCCGGCAGGCCGGTCGAGTCCGTGGCCTGATCCCGGACAATCCAAAAATAATTAAGGAGGCTTTCCATGCGTAATAAATCCGTGATCACGGAGGCGAAGGATATTGGTCTCGCCATTGAACTTATCGAACTCGGTGCTCGACTGCAGCTCCTTGAGGCCGAAACCAATCTTTCCCGTGAACGTTTGCTCAAGCTCTACAAAGAAGTGCGTGGCGTTTCCCCGCCCAAGGGCATGCTGCCTTTCTCCACTGACTGGTTCATGACCTGGCAGCCGAACGTGCATGCCTCGCTGTTCATGGCCTACTTCAACTTCCTCGAGCGCCATACCGGTCTGGGGGATCTTGAGCGCGTCATCAAGGCGTATCGTCTTTACGGCGAGCAGATCAAGCGTTCCAGCATGGAAAGCGTTCTATCGCTGACGCGCGCCTGGACCATGGTGCGGTTCTTCGGTGCCGGCATGCTCCAGATGACACGCTGCAAGACTTGCGGCGGCGACTTTGTGGCCCATGCGCACGATCCGAAGCGTGACTATGTTTGCGGTCTGTGCCATATGCCGGCACGCGCCGGCAAGACGCGCCGTCCCGCAGTGGTGGCTGAAGTCGTGGCTGCCTGACGCGAAACTCTAAGAAACTCGCCGGGCCGCCCCAAGAGTTTCTTGCCCCTTGAGGGGATAATCGAGCGCAGCGAAGGTTTTCGGGGTGGGATCTTTGCTCCCGTTGTGCCTTGCCGGGCACCCTGCCTTTGCTGGTGGGGTGCCTTTTTACTTTTTGCGTCACGATTCCATGTGTCGTGAGGTGGTATTTGCCGCTATCATGGCGCCTGTTTGCTGGCGCCGCGCCTGCGCCGGCTAAAAATATCGAGGTCGTTCATGTTATTGCTCGTCGGCTACGTCATCGTCCTGCTTTCTTCGGTCGGCACCTATGCGGTGCACGGCAGCCTGGGTGCCCTTTGGGTGCCGCTGGAATATCTTGCCATCGTCGGCCTCACCGCCGGCTACATGATCGCCTCCAACGGACCGCGCTCACTGAAGGTCGTGCTCGGCGCGATTCCTTCCGTTCTTAAGGGTTCCCCCTACAACAAGGCGCTCTACATGGACCTGCTGGCCATGTTGTTCGAGGTCCTCGCGAAGGTGCGCAAGGAAGGCCTGATGTCCATCGAGAGCGATGTCGAGAATCCCGAAGCCAGTCCGATCTTTTCGAAGTATCCCTCAGTTTCCCATGACCATCATGTCATGGAATTCATCTGCGACTACCTGCG
>CAIYZZ010000259.1 GCA_903930805.1 uncultured Rhodocyclaceae bacterium
AAGACCCCGGCCAGCTTCGAGTACAACGCCCGCGTCAGCCGTCACGTGGTCGATATCGCCCACGCCATCGGCGTTTCGGTGGAAGGCGAACTCGGTTGCCTCGGTTCGCTGGAAACCGGCATGGGCGAGAAGGAAGACGGCCACGGTGCCGAAGGCGTCCTGTCGCACGACCAGTTGCTGACCGATCCCAACGAGGCTGCCGAGTTCGTCAAGGCAACGCAGGTAGACGCGCTGGCCATCGCCATCGGCACTAGCCACGGTGCTTACAAATTCACCCGCCCGCCCACAGGCGCGGTGCTGCGCATCGACCGCATCAAGGAAATCCACGCCCGCCTGCCTAATACTCACCTGGTGATGCACGGATCCTCCAGCGTGCCGCAAGACTGGCTTAAGATCATCAACGAGAACGGCGGCGAAATGGGCGCCACTTACGGTGTGCCGGTCGAAGAAATCGTCGAGGGCATCAAGAACGGCGTGCGCAAGATTAACATCGATACCGACCTGCGCATGGCTTCTACCGGGGCCATCCGCCAGTTCATGAACAAGGATCGGAAGAACTTCGATCCGCGCAAGTATCTGGCCGAAGCCCGCAAGGCCATGAAAGCCATCTGCAAAGCGCGCTACGAAGCTTTTGGTTGCGCCGGTCAGGCCAGCAAGATCAAGGTCATTGGGCTCGAGGCAATGGCCAATCGCTACAAGAAGGGCGAGTTGAACGCGATCGTCAAGTAATCTTTTCCTGCTTCAGCAAAAAGGCCGCTGCGTGCGGCCTTTTTGCTGGCCGAAAAGTCGGCACTGGCGGGACGGCGCATATGCCTTTTGTAAAGATTCTTTGCAATTGTCTCTACCGAAGTTTTGAATTGCAATTATCATTCGACCTCGACAAAACAAGAACAATTTCAACGAGGCTTCACCTTGATTTTCAAGTGGTTGGCAAAATCCGGCAAGACAGCGCCTGGTGATGCCGAAAATGATTTCCTCAAATCCCTGACAGGGAGTCCGGCGGCAGTATTGCAGCAGGTATCCGACTGGATAGACGAGCAGATACAGCGCGGCCAAGCCGACTTGAACCTACTGCGGCAAGCCGACAACCGTCTGGAGCTTGTACTCGCCGAGATCGTGGCAAGTTTGGCCAGCAATCGCCGTATTGGCACGGGATATCAGTTGCTGCGCACCTACTGCGAGAATTTTGCCCGCGCCTATGCCCATATCGCCCGCAACCTGTCCGATGATGTGCCTGGGGACAAGCTAATTGCTCTGCTACGTTCGACCTATCTTTATTCCCGGGCCTGCCGCCTGGCCCGCATGACTTATAACGATCCCGGTACATTGCGCCAGGAAATCCTGACCTTGTACCTTGAGGCCCAGCAAAGTGGCATGGCAGCCCAACGCAAGTCGCCTTACAACGGAGTGCTGGATACCTCGGTAACACAGGAACTTGCCGTTGCACTGCTTTGGGATACCGCCGCCTTCGATACCTTGACCCTCGAACAGATCGAGTATCTCGAACGCTTTATCGTGTTTTACGGTAGCCAGATCATTCTGAAGTCGGTTTCAGGTGCAATAGCCCCGTACGCCGTCCTCGCCAATGGCCAGGTGGTGATGTCGGAACCAGATGATGAAGCGAGTGTTGTGTTATTTATCGGTCCCGGCCCCTTGGTTGGCATGATGGCGGGCATTGCGAAATTGCCCGATAGCGGGGCTTTGCCGGTCTGGGCTGAACCTGCGCTACCACACACCGACATCCAGACACTCAAGGCCTTGGCGCAGCGTATGGCCGCCACATGGGGGCAGCAGCGCGTTCAGCGCAGTGGCGAGCGCAAACAGCGGACCGATACGGTCAGAGTGACCGGAGGGTTCACGAATATTCGCCGCGCAGTCGCCTATTCAGCGTACTTGCGCAGTGGCGGGCAACTGGATGCCTACGGGACTCCCGGGCGAATATTCAGTGAGCGCATGCGCGAGGTCCTGGTCGGAATTGAGGAAAAAAACAAGGAACTCACTCCCGTTGAAGCCCTGACGGCTATTGAGGGAGCCGGAGGCAGCCAGGCTGTTGAGTCATGGACCGCAAGTGACAGCAGTGAACATGGCTATAGTCTCGTCGTGCAGGGGTATCGCGGTTGGCTTGCCGTCGGCGGTTTGTTGGCTGTAAGAGAAAATGATCAGATCGATTGGCATGTTGCCGTCGTCAGACGTCTTTACGGCGCTACCAGTGCGCGTCGAGTGGGCATCGAGTTGTATCGTGGCATACCCATTCCAGTGGGAGTGGGTAATGAAGGGCAAACCACGAATGTCAGTATTGCCGACTTACGTGATGCCATCCTGATCACTGGTGGGGTGGTAAGTTGGCTGGTCACGTCATTTGACTGCGCTCAAGACGGTAGCTATCTAGTTGTCGGAAAAAACGGCCGTGAGAAATACAAAACTATCGCACGTAGCTACGGTACTGCCGATTTCCAGATATACAGTTGTGAGCGAGTCGAGTGATTATTGGCAAGTCACATTCATCCATGAACATCGACAACCTGAAAAGTCGGCGCTGACAGGACGGCATGATTACATGCCAAACAGCCGTGCCAGTTCTGCGCCGGGCGAGGTTGCGCGCATGAAAGCCTCGCCGACGAGGAAAGCATTGACGCCGTGCTGCTTCATCAGCGTGACGTCGGCGGGCGCGAGGATGCCCGACTCGGTGACGACGATGCGGTCGGTCGGGATACGGGCCAACTGCGACAAGGTGGTTTCGAGGCTGACCTCGAAGGTGCGCAAGTTGCGGTTGTTGATGCCGATCAGCGGGGTCTTCAACTTGAGTGCGCGGTCGAGTTCGCTGGCGTCGTGGCACTCGACCAGCACCGCCATGCCGAGGCTGTGGGCGAGTGCTTCGAGTTCTGCCATCAGGCCATCTTCGAGCGCGGCGACGATCAGCAGGATGGCATCTGCACCCATCGCGCGTGCCTCATAGACCTGATAGGGATCGATCATGAAGTCCTTGCGCAGGACGGGCAGGGCACAGGCGTTGCGGGCGGCTTGCAGGTATTCCGGAGCGCCCTGAAAAAACTGTCGGTCAGTGAGCACCGAAAGGCAGGCGGCGCCATGCTTTGCATAGTCGGCAGCAATCTCTGCCGGACGAAAGTCGGGCCGGATGATGCCCTTCGACGGACTGGCCTTCTTGATCTCGGCAACGACTGCCGTCCCGCCAGCGCCGACTTTTTCTCGGATTGCTGCAGCAAAGTTGCGGGGGGCAGGTTGGGCTTCGGCTTCAGCCAGGATAACCGCCAGTGGCTTACGGCTTTGCGCCGCCGCAACTTCCTCGCGCTTGACAGTGAGGATTTTGTCCAGGATGTCGCTCATGCCTTTTTCGTGAAGGCGACGAATTCGTCGAGCTTCTTGCGGGCCGCGCCGCTCTCGATGGTCTTGCGCGCGAGGGCAATGCCGCTGCCGACAGAGTCGGCGCAGTTCGCCGTATAAAGCGCGGCGCCGGCATTCAGACAGACGATATCGCGTGCCGGCCCCGGCTGGTTTTCTAGCACGCCGATCAGCATTGCTTTCGATTCGGCCGCATCGGCAACCTTGAGGTTGCGGCTGGCGACCATCTGCAGGCCGAAGTCTTCCGGGTGTACTTCGTATTCGCGGATCTGACCGTCCCTGAGTTCGCCGACCATGGTGGCAGCGCCGAGTGAAATCTCGTCCATGCCGTCCTTGCCCCAGACCACCATGACATGCTGCGCACCGAGTTGCTGCATGACGCGCACGAGGATGCCGACGAGATCCGGGTGGAACACGCCGAGCAGGGTATTGGGCGCACCGGCCGGATTGGTGAGCGGACCGAGGATGTTAAAAATCGTCCGTACCCCCATTTCCTTGCGCACCGGTGCGACGTTTTTCATGGCCGGATGATGGTTGGGCGCGAACATGAAGCCCATGCCGGTGGCCTCGATACAGGCGGCAACTTGCGGTGCCTGCAGGTCGATTTTCACCCCCAGGGATTCCAGTACGTCGGCGGCGCCGGATTTCGACGACACGCCACGGTTGCCGTGCTTGGCGACGGTGGCGCCGGCCGCCGCCGCGACGAAGGCCGAGGCGGTGGAGATGTTGAAGGTATGGGAGCCATCGCCGCCGGTACCGACGATATCCACGAAATGCTCATTACGCAGTACAACAACCTTGGTGCACAGTTCGCGCATCACGCTGGCGGCGGCGGCGATCTCGCCGATGGTTTCCTTCTTCACGCGCAGGCCGGTGAGGATGGCCGCAGTCATGACAGGAGAAACTTCGCCGTTCATGATCAGCCGCATCAGGTGCAGCATCTCGTCATGGAAGATCTCGCGATGCTCGATGGTGCGCTGGAGCGCTTCCTGGGCAGTAATCATGTCAGGCGCCTTTGAGGAAATTGGCAAGCATGGCGTGGCCATGCTCGGTCATGATGGATTCGGGATGAAACTGCACACCCTCTATACGACAATGAGCGGCCAGCGTCTTGTGCCGCACCCCCATGATTTCCCCGTCGTCCGTCCAGGCCGTGATTTCGAGGCAGTCCGGTAGCGTGTCGCGGCGGATCGCCAGCGAGTGATAGCGCGTGGCGGTGAATGGATTGGGCAGGCCGGCGAACACGCCGACATTCGTGTGATGCACTGGCGAGAGCTTGCCGTGCATGGGTTTCTGCGCATGAATGATTTCGCCACCGAAGGCGTAACCAATGCTTTGATGGCCGAGGCAGACACCGAGGATGGGCATCTTGCCGGCAAACTCCTGGATCGCTGCCACCGAGATGCCGGCTTCCTTCGGCGAACAGGGGCCGGGCGAGATCACGAGACGATCCGGCTTCATCGCCGCGATCTCCTTGAGCGTGATCGCGTCGTTGCGGAACACCCGCACCTCCTCGCCGAGTTCGCCGAAATACTGCACGAGGTTGTAGGTGAATGAATCATAGTTATCCAGCATCAACAGCATGGGGCGCCTGCTTTCTCGGTACGGTGGAAGTACAAGGTCGCGATTTTCCTCCAGAACGAGTCTCTATGGAGCCTGCCTGTTCATTTTCGACCCCGCGTCAGGCACGATCCTGACTGGCAAGGGTGCCGTGATGTCAAGGTGGACGTCGCGCTGCGGGTACGGAATGGCAATTCCTTGTGCCGTGAATTCGGTCTCGATCATGGCGCGCAGATCGCTGGCTACCTGTCGGGCGGGCGTGCCGGAACCGACATCGAGCCAGTAGTAGAGTGAAAAGTGCAGTGCATCGCTGGCGAACTCTTCGAACAGCACTTCGGGGGCCGGATTCTTGAGCACCTTGCCGTGGCGCCCGGCGATTTCCTCGAGCAGTTGGATAACGACACGCACAGGCGATCCATAGGCCACCCCGACCTTGACGTTGAAGCGCACACGGCCGCTGGTGTATGTCCAGTTGGTCAGGTTTTGCTCGATGAAGGTGCTGTTCGGAATGATTGTCTCGATACCGTTGACGTCGGTGATCGTCGAGGCGCGCAGGCCGATATTGGTGACGTTGCCGCGGACACTGCCCACTTCGACCAGATCGCCGATGCGGAACGGCTGTTCGCCGAGAACCATCAAGCCGCTGATCAGGTTCTTCATCATGGTCTGCATGCCGAAACCGAGGCCGATCGCCACTGCGCCGCCGAGGAAGGCGAAGATGGTGAGAGGAATCTTCACCCAGAACATCACGATCATCACGAGAATTATCAGTTCGACAGCCAGGAGCCAACTGCGCAGAATGCCGGCATGCGCTGGCTGCCAACCAAAGAAGCGCACCAGCATGCGCGCCAGCTGGCGTGCCACGACCACGGCCAGCGCGTAGCCGGCGACAACCAGAATCAGTGCAAGAAGAATCTTGCCGATGGTGACACTACGCTTGCCGACAAGCTGTTTGCCATCGACCTCGATCGTGTCTTCGACGGCGATCAATTCGAAATTCCAGAAAGCCATGGCGTAAGTGGCGGCGGAGACTTGCCATTCCTGGCTGCGCTCCGTCAGCGAACGCTGGCTGTTGCGGCCGCCGCCAAATTCAGCGAGCATCTGCTGGGCCAGGATCAGGTTCGAATCAAGTGCTGACAGAGTTCGCTGGAGGCCGATGGCGTATTCGCTGTAGACCTTTTGCATCTCGCGCAGGTGGCTGTTTTGTGCCGGCAGCTCGGCATTTTCCATGCGCGCATCAATCTCGATGACGCGGTTGTTGGCACTTTTGTAAATCTGATTGAACTGTTTTTTCTGTGCGGTCAGGAAAATTTGAACCTTTTCAGCGGCATCGCGTGCCAGCAGACGGCTACGGGTGTCCTGCTTCTGGTGGCCATCGTAACGCGCCTCCCAGAGCAACCCTCTGGCCCGGTTGGAATCGATCATTTCACGCAAACGCTCGGTGTGTGCGGCGACGGTATCCAGGCGTGCCTGTTTCAGTTCGTAGTCCTGTTCGAGGCGATGCAGGCGGGCCAGATACTGCACCCGGGTTTCGCCTTTGCTCCCCCCCGATGCCCTGAGTGATTCGCCTGCCTTGCGGGTTGCCTGGGTGCTCGTCTGGAGTTGTGTGTAATCCCGTGCCATCCGGTCGATTTCGGCAATCAGCGCGTCTCGCTCAGTAGTGAGCGTGGTGCGCACCTGCGCCATGTCCGCTTCCGTAAATTGTGTCTCGGTACCGATTTGATCCTGCTTGCGCTGGACCAGATCGAAGTCCAGTTGTGCAATGGCGATTTTTTCGTCGAGTAATTGCCGCCTGGTTTCATGATGACTGATCCCGGCTTCAGTAACACGCACCGTCAAGTTGGCCGATTCCCGCTCCCAGTCAATCCGCGCCTGCTCTGCTTCCGTGCGCGTGCGCTCGGCTTTTTCGGTGATTTGCCGCAACTGCTGCTGGGCCACCTTGAGGCGTTCGCGCATGTCGTCAGTCGTCTGTCGCAGTAACTCCTTGCCCCCCCGCAGGCCTTCCAGCTCAGTACTGGCCGCCTGGAGTTCTGCGCGCAGTCGGTCGGCCAGCAGAATTGAGTAAGGTGTTTTTTCGGATAGGCCCGGCCAGGCACCCAGTGCCTTCTCGACCATGACGTGCCGCTTGCGTGTCTCGTCCAGCTTCTCGAGATCTGCAATGTGTTGTTCGAGAGTGCGCACCAGGTAGGCGACACGGATATGGCGCTGTTGTAGCAAGCGCTCTTCGGTGCCAGGCGGCGCGCCCGCACTCAGGCCGTGCGGCCCATCCAGTACCTCGAGCAGCTTGCGTTCAGTGGCAAGCCGCGCGCTCAGCTCAGCCATTTTCGCCGTGGTGTCTGGTACCTGACTGACGGCTGCCGGATTGGCCGACTTGCTCTGGGTGCTCGCTGTAGCCGAGCCAGGGAACGGGGCTTGGGCCAGTGCGAGCCCACAGAGCAAGCTCGCGGCAATGGTGAACGTACTCGCACGAAAATGAGTAGCGAGCACAGACATGAGCATTCCGCTCAAGCGAAGCGCGTATCGAGGCCGGCTTCGGCCATCTCTGCGGCGCGCAGTTGGGCACGTGCCTTGTTCAATGTTTCCTGCCACTCGCTGTCGGGGTCCGAATCGGCGACGATGCCGGCACCGGCCTGCACGTAGATGCGGCCATCCTTGACGACGGCCGTGCGGATGGCGATGGCCAGGTCCATGTCGCCGTTGAAGCCAAGATAACCCACGCTGCCCGCATAGATGCCACGCTTGGTCGGTTCGAGTTCGTCGATGATTTCCATCGCCCGTACCTTGGGCGCGCCGGAAACCGTGCCGGCCGGGAAGGTGGCGCGCAGCACCGAGACCGGGCCCTCATCGTCCTTCAATTCGCCCTCGACGTTGGAGACGATGTGCATCACATGCGAGTAACGCTCGACGGCGTACTGCTCGGTGACCTTGACGCTGCCGATCTTGGCGACGCGACTGACATCGTTGCGGCCGAGATCGAGCAGTTGCAGGTGTTCAGCGCGTTCCTTCTCGTCGGCGAGCAGGTCAGTGGCCAGGGCGGCATCTTCGGCGGCGGTGGCACCACGCTTGCGCGTGCCGGCGATGGGGCGCAGGGTGATGCGCTTCTTGCCGCCTTCGCCTTCGAGCCGCACGAGAATTTCTGGCGAGGCGCCAACCACCTGGAAGTCGCCGAAGTCGAAAAGGAACATGTAGGGCGAGGGGTTGAGCGTGCGCAAGGCCCGGTAAAGCGCCAGCGGGCTGGCCGCGAAGGGCTTGCTCATGCGCTGGCTCAACACCACCTGCATCACGTCGCCGTCGAGTATGTATTGCTTGGCTTTCTTCACCGCTGCCTTGAAATCGGCTTCGGGAAATTCAAAAGTCGGCTCTGGCGAGACGGCAGGCACATCGACCGGCAACTGCACCGGTGCGCGCAGTTTGGCCAGAAGTTCTTTCAGGCGTGCCTGCGCCTGCTTCCAGGCGCCGGGGAAGCCCGGCTCGGCATACACCACCAGTGTCAGTTTGCCGGAGAGGTTGTCGACGATGGCGATTTCTTCCGACAGCAGTAACAAGATATCCGGCACACCGAGCGCATCGGGCTTGCTCGTGTCGGCGAGCTTGGGCTCGATATAACGTACCGTGTCGTAGCCGAAAACGCCGACCAGTCCGCCACAGAAACGCGGCAGGCCGGGGAGATCCGGCACCTTGAAGCGCGCCATGAATTCCGAGATGTAGGAGATCGGATTGGTGTGCTCGCGTCGCTCGGCGACGCGATTGCCGGTGAGCAGCAGGATGGTC
>CAIYZZ010000260.1 GCA_903930805.1 uncultured Rhodocyclaceae bacterium
AGGCGTATGTCGATTCGATTAAGCGATATTTTGGCAAGCGCCTGCCGGTGATTCTCACGCGGGGTCATATGCCGTCCTGCCAGCGCCGACTTTTATCGGTTCAGCGGATTCTGGCGGTAATACAGACGCAACTCTTCATAGACTGCTGGATACTCTTCCAGCAGTAAGTCGGGTGCTTCGAAAAAGACTTCGCTGGTAACGGCAAAGAACTCGGCGGGATGCTCGGCGGCGTAGGGGTCGATGGTCGTGTCCTCACCCGCATCGACACGCTGGCAGAAGTCTTCGTAGGCGGGCGCGAAGGCGGCGATCCACGCGGTACGTGTCATGTCGCCATGCAGGGCGGGCATGCCATCGACTTCGCCATTGGTCATGTCGAGCTTGTGGGCGAATTCGTGGATGACGATGTTGACGTCGCCGACTTCGTTCATGTCCGCGAACCACGATAGCAACACCGGGCCGCCTTCCCAGGCTTCGCCGAGGACCTCATCGTCGAACTCGTGAACGATGCCGGTCTCATCAACCATCTGGCGCGGGATGACGAAGTCGCCGGGATAGACGACGATGCCCACCCAGCCGCGATAGGCGTCGAGGCCCTGGTCGAGGTTGAGGATGGGCAGGCAGGCCTGCAATGCAATGGAAAGCTGTATCGGCGCGGTGAGGACCAGCCCTTGCGCGCCATTCCATTCCTTGTCTGCGATGAACTGGCGGGCCAGTTCGCGCAGGCGGTGGCGTTCGTCGTCGGTCAGCCGGTCAAGAAATGGCAAAGTGTATTCGGCGGCTTGCCACTGGTCGGCGTCGATATCGAGTTGCGCGGCGGCGCGCTGCCGCCGCCAGTCGCGAAAGGCCTTGATCATCGGCGCGCCGCGATTATCGTCGTGAGAAAGATGCCGCCAAAAATCAGCGCAATGCCGATGAAATGGAAACTCATCAACCGTTCGCCGAGAAATACAGACGCGAGCAGGATGCCGAAGGCCGGCATCAGGTGGATGAACAGGCCGGCTTTGGATGCGCCTACCTCTTCGACACCTTTGTTCCAGAAAATGAAGCCGAGGAAGGCCGGGAAAATGCCGGCATAGGCAATGGCAGTCCATGCGCCGATGGAGGCGGTGATATGGCGGCCGTTGGCGATCTCGAGCAGGTAGAACGGGAAGGTGGCGGTCACGCCGATGGCGGCGATGGCGAACAGGAAGGCGAGGGGATGCGCGGCCGGGCGTTTGGGCAGCAACAGCGTATAGACCGCCCAGGCGACGACGGAGAGCAGGATCCAGACGTCGCCGAGGTTGAGGGTTAGTTGCAGCAGAGTGCGCGGATCGCCGCGAGCGATGATGGCGAGCACGCCGGCGAACGAGGCGGCGATGCCGAGCGCTTCGACGGGTTTCAGTCGTTTGCCATGAAAGGCCCAGGCCAATGCGACGATGACAATGGGGATGAAGGAGTTGAGCAGCAGACCATTGATCGCCTCGGTTTGTTGCAAGCCGACATAGGTCAGCGCGTTGTAGAGACAGGTGCCGAGGATGCCGAGCAGGGCCAGCCAGCGCCAGCCGGCAAGCAGGATGGCGCGATCGCGCTTGAGGTAGGGCCAGGCCAGGGGCAGCAGGAAGGCCAGCGCGATGATCCAGCGCCAGAAGGAGAGCGCGATGGGCGGCACCTCGGCACGCATGCCGCGCCCGACGATCCAGTTGCCGGCCCAGAACAGGTTGGACAGGGTGAGCAGCAGGTAGGGAGATGCCTTCAAGTGCGTCCTTCAAAAAGAACGGGGGCTCCGCTAGAGCCCCCGTTTGTATTCGTCGCGCCGTCTCGCCAGCGCCGACTTTTTGCTTACTCGACTTTAGCTTTGGCGCGCAGGGCGAGGATATGCTTCTCGACGGCTTGCTGACGCATGCGCTGGATGATTTGCGGTTTGACATCGTCGAAAGCCGGTGCCTTCAATTCACGCACGTCCTCGAGCAGGATGATATGCCAGCCAAAGTTGCTCTGCACGGGTGCTTCCGTGTATCTGCCTTTGTCGAGCTTGGCCATCGCATCGGAAAATGCCGGTACATAGCTGGCCTTGTTGGCCCAGCCGAGTTCGCCGCCACGATCCTTGGAACCTGGATCTTTGGATGCCTTGGCGAGTTCTTCGAATTTCTCACCCTTCTTGAGGCGATCGATGATGTCCTTGGCTTCGCCTTCTTTCTCTACGAGGATGTGGCGGGCCTTGTATTCCTTGTCGCCAAGGTTCGCCTTGATCGCCTCATATTCGCGCTTCACTTCGTCATCGGAAATTTTGACGCCACGAGCAAATTCGTTGAGATAGGCACCGATCAGCACGCCTTGACGGGCAATCTCAAGCTGGTTTTGCACGTCAGATTTCTTTTCAACGCCTTTTTTCAGCGCTTCCTGGGCCAGCACTTCGCGGCGCACCAGTTCTTCGCGCACCGCAGCTTGCAGTTCTGGCGTATTGGCCTGGCCTTGAGCCAGTTGGTTGGCCATCAGGACTTCCGCGCGGCTGACGGGAATGGCCTTGCCATTGACTGTGGCGACTGTGGCGACCGTTTTGCCGGTGGCAGCTGGCGGGGTTTTGTCGGCGGCGAATGAAGGAGCAACGGTAAACGCAGCCGTGAGGGCAATCAGAGAGGTGGAGAGCAGTGCGCGTTTCATGGGGTTCCTGGTCTGAGGGGGTTAGGTTGTCAGGTTGTTGCTAGGGTTGAACTTCTTCGGGAGTCTTGGCTGTAATGCTGAGGGCATGAATGCCCTTCTGCATCAGATCGCCAACGGCATCATACACCAGCCTATGGCGCTGCATGGTGGAGAGATCGGTAAAGCGTGTGGAAATAATATTCACCACAAAGTGGCCGCCCTCCCTGGCGCCGGCATGGCCGGCATGCCGGGCGCTGTCGTCGCGGATATCAAGTCTGGCTGGGGCAAGTGGTGCCAGCCGCTCGCGCAGAATTTCCATCACGTTGGGAAAACCTTTTTGAAGGGTTTGACGGTGACCAGACCATAGACACCGGCGGCAACATAGGGGTCGGTTGCCGCCCAGGCTTTCGCTTCATCGAGCGAGGCGAATTCGGCGACGATCAGACTGCCGGAAAATCCGGCGGGGCCAGGATCGGGACTGTCGATGGCGGGGCAGGGGCCGGCCAGTATCAGCCGCCCTGCAGCCTGCAGCGCATGCAGGCGTTCAAGATGGGAAGGGCGGGCGGCAAGGCGTTTGTCCAGCGTGCCGGGGGTATCTTCAGCTTGGATCATGTAGAGCATTCAGGAACCTTCCTTCTCTTCAACATATTTTGCAAGCATCAACCCCTGGACGACGATGAAGGCAAACATTAACCCCATGCCGCCGAAGAGCTTGAAATTGACCCAGTCGGCTTCGCTGTAGTTGCTGGCAACGTAGAGGTTGAGTCCGCCCATCATCACGAAGAAACCGGCCCAGGCGAGGTTGAGGCGCACCCATAACGGCTCGGGCAGGCTGACCTGTGCCTCGAGCATGGTGCGTATCAGGTTCTTTTTGAGCAGCAGGGGTGATCCGAGCAGAACCGTGGCAAAGAGCCAATAGAGCACGGTCGGCTTCCATTTGATGAAGGTCGGGTCGCGCAGGAAGAGCGTCATGCCGCCAAAGACGACAATCAGGCCGAAGCTGACCCACAACATCTTGTCCGCCTTGCCGTGACGGAAATGCACCCAGACAATCTGCGCTACCGTTGCAGCGATGGCGACGCCGGTAGCGACGTAAATGTCCGAAAACTTGTACGCGGCGAAAAACAGGATGACGGGGAAGAGATCGAAAAAGAATTTCATGGCCGGGGAGTTTACTTGCGTTCCAGCTTCAGCGAAACGGAATTGATGCAGTAGCGCAGGCCGGTAGGGTCTGGCCCGTCGGGAAAGACATGGCCAAGGTGGGCACCACAATGCCGGCACATGACTTCGGTGCGGTGCATGCCTTGGCTGGAGTCTTCTGCCTCAGCAATGTTTTCGGCAATTTGTGGCTGCCAGAAACTGGGCCAGCCGCAGCCGGCATCGAACTTGTGGTCGGCGCAGAACAGCGGTGCGCCGCAACAGGTGCAGGCATAAATGCCCGGATCAACACAATTCCAGTATTCGCCAGTGAAGGGCCGCTCGGTGCCTTTCTGGCGCGTGACGTAATATTGTTCGGGGGTCAGGCGCTTACGCCACTCGGCATCGCCGATTTTGGGTGGGTTGCCCTGCTTATAATCGTTGCTCATTGTTTTCTCTGGATACTGGAATGCGTATTGTAGTGCTGGGTGCGGGTTTGATTGGCGTTGCCTCGGCATGGTTCCTTGCCGAAGACGGCCATGAGGTTACCGTGGTTGACCGGCAACCCGGTCCGGCCCTTGAGACCAGCCATGCCAACGGCGGACAGATATCCACAAGTCATGCCGAGCCTTGGGCCAACCCGGCCGCGCCCATGAAGATACTGCAGTGGCTCGGGCGGGAAGATTCGCCGCTGTTGTGGCGTTTGCGTGCCGATCCGGCTCAATGGGCATGGGGCCTGCGTTTCCTGCGCGAATGCACGCCCACGCGCACGCGCGCCAACATCCGGGCGATCCTGGCCCTGGCGCTCGACAGCCGGGCGCGGCTGAAAGTGCTACGCCAGACATTGGGCCTCGAGTATGACGCCCGGTCGCTTGGCATCCTGCATTTCTATACCGATGAAGCCGAGTTTGCTCATGCCATCCCGCAGGCGGCTTTGATGCGTGAGTTTGGTTGTGATCGTGTTGTCAGGACGGCTGCCGAATGCCTCACCATCGAACCTGCCCTGGCTCATTCGGCTGCCCCCATCGTCGGTGGCACCTATACGTCCGACGACGAATCGGGCGATGCCCATTACTTCACGACAGCGCTGGCGGAGCGTTGTGTCGCGCGCGGCGTGCAGTTTCTCTATGGCACGGCGGTGGTTGCGCTTGACGCAGCGGGCGGTCGTCTCGCGGCGATCCGCCTTACTGGCGGCGCCAGCCTCTGTCCGGATGCCTGTGTTGTGGCTTGTGGCAGCTATACCCCCTTGCTGCTGCGACCGCTCGGCATTTCTGTTCCTGTTTATCCGGCCAAAGGTTATTCGATCACGGTGCCCGTGGCACCTGGAGGTCCTGCGCCAGAGGTCAGTCTTACCGACGATGGCGCCAAATTGGTCATTTCGCGACTGGGCCAGCGTCTGCGCGTGGCGGGTACAGCGGAATTCACCGGCTACGATACGGCGCTGAATGCCGCGCGCATCGATGCGCTGCTACGTCGAACGCGACAGATCTTTCCGCAATTGGAAATGAGTGAAGATGCCGTAGAACGCTGGGCCGGACTGCGCCCGGCTACGCCGAGCAACGTGCCGATCATCGGATCGACACGCATTGCCAACCTCTATCTCAATACCGGTCATGGCACGCTGGGTTGGACGATGTCAGTCGGTTCTGGCCGCCTGCTCGCC
>CAIYZZ010000261.1 GCA_903930805.1 uncultured Rhodocyclaceae bacterium
CGCAGGCAAGCCTGTTTCTCAGGTGTCGCTGCTCCTCTGCACCCCTGCGTTGAACGCGCTTGAACCGGGGTTTCCGGCATGAATCAGCGCGACCGCGAGTTTCATTTCACTGCCGCCGACTTCGAGCGGGTGCGCAAGCTGATTTACCAGCATGCCGGCATTTCGCTGGCGCCGATCAAGCAGGACATGGTCTACAGCCGGCTGGCGAGGCGTTTGCGGGCGCTCGGCTACAGCACCTTCGAGCAGTATCTGGCGCATCTCGAATCGAACGATGAAGCGGAATGGGAGACCTTCGTCAATTCACTGACGACCAATCTCACTTCGTTTTTTCGTGAAAGTCACCATTTCGAGCTGCTGCAAAAACAGTTGATCGGTCTGGCCCATCGTCCCATCAAGATCTGGTGTTCCGCCGCTTCGACTGGCGAAGAGCCCTACACGTTGGCCATTACCGCCTGTGAGGCCTTTGATACCCTGACGCCGCCGGTGCAGATTCACGCCAGCGACATCGACACCAACGTGATCAAGACGGCCGAGCGCGGCGTGTACCCCATGGAGCGGGTCGAACGGCTTGACCCCGGGCGTCTGCGCAAGTTTTTCCTCAAGGGCGCCGGGGCGCAGGCCGGTTACGTGCGCATTCGCCCCGAACTGCAAAAGCTGATTACCTACAGCCGCGTCAATCTGCTCGACGCCGTCTGGCCATCGGTAAAGGGGCCGCTCGACGTTTTGTTCTGCCGCAACGTCATGATCTACTTCGACAAGCCGACTCAATACCAGATTCTGAAGAAGTTCGTGCCGCTGCTGGGTCCGGACGGCCTGCTCTATGCGGGTCATTCCGAGAGCTTTCTGCACGCTGCCGACCTGTTCCATTCACTTGGCCGGACCGTCTATGAACGTGCCGACCGTCGGAGCCGGGCGCCGAAGGTCACCTGATGAGGCTGAAGGGATGAGCGGGCAGGAACTGGGTTTTGTCGAGCATCTGGCGGGCAATCGTTATTTCGACCGCAAGTTTGAATCCGAAGCGGTCAAGGTGCTGCCGGGGGAGTATTTCGTCACTTCGACCAACGTGTTGATGGTGACGGTCCTCGGCTCTTGTGTGTCCGCCTGCATCCGCGACCGCGAAAAAGGCATCGGTGGCATGAATCACTTCATGCTGGCGGATTCTGGCGAGGTCTCTGCGGTTTCGGCGTCGGCGCGTTATGGCACCTACGCGATGGAAATTCTCATCAACCACCTGTTGAAACTCGGTGCCCGCAAGAGCAACCTCGAGGCTAAGGTCTTTGGCGGCGGGCGGGTGATGGAGAAGCTCACCAGTTCGATGGTCGGTGAGCGCAATTCTGAATTCGTCATGCGGTTTCTGGGTACGGAAGGCATTGCCGTCGCCGCCCAGGACTTGCTCGATGTTTACCCGCGCAAGGTTTACTTCTTTCCCCACAGTGGTCGGGTGCTGGTGAAAAAACTCGTGCGCATGCACAACGACACGCTTATCCGCCGCGAAAAAGAATACGCTGCCCGCCTCACCGAGGCGCCTGTGGCCGGTGAAGTGGAACTGTTCTAAAGGACCCAAATTTGGCTACCAAAGTTCTTATCGTCGACGATTCCGCACTGATGCGAGCGTTGCTTACCGAAATCATCGGTGGCGCCCCGGATCTGGAAGTGGTGGGCGCCGCGCCCGACGCCATCGCTGCGCGCGAAATGATCAAGACGCTCAATCCGGACGTACTTACGCTTGATGTCGAAATGCCAAAGATGGACGGGCTGGAGTTTTTGAGCCGCCTGATGAAACTGCGACCGATGCCGGTAATCATGATCTCGGCGCTGACCGCGCGTGGCTCGGAGGTGACGCTGCAGGCGCTGGAACTGGGCGCGGTCGATTTCGTCGCCAAGCCGCGGGCGGAAAATATCAGCCTTCTGCAAGGGTATACCGAAGAAATCCGCGACAAGATTCGCGCCGCGCATGGTGCACAACTGCAGCGCCGGCCGGTTGCCACTTCGTCTGCCGCCGCGCCGCTGTCCGGCTTGTCGAGTCGCGTGCTCAATGAAAAGCTGATTGCCATCGGCGCATCGACGGGCGGGACCGAAGCGATCAAGGACGTCATCATCCGCCTGCCGGCGGAAGTGCCGGGCATCGTCATGGTGCAACACATGCCCGAAACCTTCACCCCCTCATTTGCCAAGCGGCTCGATAGCCTCGGAGCGATCCGCGTCATCGAGGCCCGGGGTGGCGAGCGCATTCAGCCGGGTCACGCCTACCTGGCGCCCGGACACTCGCACATGTCGGTGAAGAAAAGTGGTGCAGGCTGGGTGACAGAGCTTGCACAGTCCGAACCCGTGAATCGTCATCGGCCGGCCGTCGATGTGCTGTTCAACTCCGTGGCAAGAGAGGTCGGCAAGAATGCCATCGGCGTCATTCTTACCGGCATGGGCAAGGACGGCGCGCAAGGCATGCTTACCATGCGCCAGGCCGGCGCGTGGAACATCGGCCAGGACCAGGAAAGTTGCGTGGTGTATGGCATGCCGCGCGAGGCGGCCCTGGTCGGCGCAATCGATGAAGTCGTCAGCCTCAATAATGTCGCGGCACGGGTACTGGCGCGGCTGCGGCAGTGAGCGGCAGTGAGCAATAGTCAGCGCTATACTGCGAACAGCGTATTAACCAGTGGTTACGAAAGGGAGTAGGTTATGCAGACAAATGTAAGTAATCGTGACGGCAAGACCGTCATCGTCCTGCAGGGTAGATTCGATTTCAACTCGCACCGCGAGTTTCGCGAGGCGGTCGATCAAGCCGTTAAAGAAGCGGCGCGCGAAGTTCACGTTGATCTCGGCGGGGTTGATTACCTCGATAGTTCGGCGCTTGGCATGTTGCTGATGTTGCGCGACAAGGCCAAGGGAGCCGGCAAGGAAGTGGCACTGGCCAACGTCCGCGGTTCGGTCAAACAGGTCATCGATATCGCCAATTTCGGTAAGCTGTTTGCGTTGGTGTAAGCCCCCGCTAATTCAATAACGACAGCGGGTTGCGATGGATATCCTGCTAGTCGAAGAGCGTGCGTCAGACGCCGACACCTTGTCCGGCCAGCTAAGGCAACTCGGACACGCGGTGACCGTCTGCGGTAATGGCGCTGATGCCCTTGAATATTTCTCGCATCACCACCCTGACCTGATCATCGCCGAGGCCTTTGCCTCTGGTCTTGACGGCTTTGCGCTGACACGGGCCATTCAGTTGTGTGTGGCCCCGCGCTGGCAACCCGTGATCGTGGTTTCCGGCGAGTGCGATGACACTCTCCAACTGCGGGCCATTGAGGCTGGCGCCGATGTCTTCTTCGTCAAGCCGGTTCCGCCGGCGGGTTTGTCGGCTCGACTGCAGGTGATCGAGCGCCTCCTCGAGATGCAGGCCGATGCTGAGGTGCGCCTCAAGCGGATTAGCGCATTCGTGGCGGCCGAAGAAGAAGATCTAAACATCGCCCGCCACCTGATCGAGCATCAGATGTCGGGTGATGGCGTGAACCAACTCGACGATCCGGCCGTACAGCACTGGCGACAATCCTGCCGCACGCTTGGTGGCGACATGTTCGCGGCGAGTCGGGCACCGAGCGGTGTGCTGCACGCCATGCTGGCCGATGCCAGCGGCAACGGCC
>CAIYZZ010000262.1 GCA_903930805.1 uncultured Rhodocyclaceae bacterium
CCGTGTATCGTCCACCCAAAACATCCGCCGCCGTGATGAGCTTGTGCTTGCCGCTGTTTCCTACAAAATCCAACACAGTCAGGAATGGCTTTCGGCTTGTCGATATCGCGCCAATTCACGCCGGAGGCTTCGGCATGGCCGATCTCCATCGCCTGCGCCATCAGCGAATCGCGCTTGTAAACCTGTGCCGCAATGGTTTGCGTCTTGATGCGCTTGAGTTCTTCCTCAGTCACGCCCTCATCCTGGATGCGCTTGATCTCGGCGCGCAGAGCTGCCTCCAGTTCCACGATGGTTTTCCCTGCGGCCGGTTGCCCGGCGAGGATGAACTTCGTTTCACCGCGCAGCGTGGCATCGTAGCCCGCACCCGCCGACTGGGCAATTTTTTCGCCACGGACCAGTCGCTTGGGGAAACGCGCCGCGTCGTTGCCGTCGAGCAGCGACGACAGCACTTCGAGCGCGTAGGGCTCGCGATCCTGGTCGATGTCCTTGAGCTTGGGCGTTTTCCACGCCATGAGGATGTAGGGCAACTGCGCTGGTGCCTTGATCGTCACGCGGCGCACGCCTTGCTGGAGCGGCTCGTTCTGCGGCTTGCGCGTCGGCAGGGTCTGGGCCTTGTGTTTGCCATAAGTCTGCTCGGCGAGCTTGAAAACTTCCCGGTGATCGACGTCGCCCGCCACCACGACATAGGCATTGTTCGGCGCATACCAGGCGCGATACCAGTCGCGTGCATCCTGCCAGGTCATGCTCTGCAAATCGTCCATCCAGCCGATGATCGGCCGGCGATAGGGATGGGCGGTAAACGCTGCCGCGTTGAGTGCTTCATAGACGCGCGCTTCGGGGTTGTCCTCGGTGCGCAACCGGCGCTCTTCCATCACCACCTGGATTTCGCTGGCGAACTCCTCGGGTGTCAGCAGGAGGTTGGCCATGCGATCGGCTTCGAGCCGCATCATCTCGGGCAGCGCGCCCTTCGGCACGATCTGGAAGTAGGCCGTGTAGTCGAGGCTGGTGAAGGCATTGTCGCGGCCACCCGCCTCGGCGACAAGCCTGTTGAACTCGCCGGCCTTGAGTGTTTTTGTGCCCTTGAACATCAGATGCTCGAGCGCATGAGCGACACCCGAATAGCCATCCTTCTCGTCCATCGCCCCGGCGCGATACCAGACCATATGCACGGCAGTCGGCGCGCGGTGGTCTTCCTTGACGATGACGCGCAAGCCATTGGCCAGCGTTTTTTCGAACGTGGTTTCGTCACCGGCAAAAGTCGGCGCTGAAAAGACGGCGATCGCGGTGGCGATCAGCCTGATGCAGCTAGCAAAAAACAGTTTATTTTTCATGGGGCTGTAATCATCTGATTTAGAATCGGCACCGCGCATCATACCGTGCGCGCAACCGGTTACGACACTTCTTCCCATGTTTGGTTTCCTGAAAAAGAACGAACCCGCCGAGGTCGCGAAACCGTCCTGGACCGAGCGGCTCAAGGCCGGCCTCGCCCGTACCCGCGCCACACTTAACACGCCACTGGGCGAGCTGTTTTCCCGCGCAAAAATTGACGACGAGTTGCTCGAAGAACTCGAGTCGACTCTGCTGATGGCCGATTGCGGCATCGAAGCCACCCACTGGTTGCTCGCCGAACTACGTGCCAAGGTGAAGAAGGAACGCATCGAAGCGCCCGCCGACTTGCGCGCCGCCTTGATCGAACTGCTTACCCAATTGCTCACCCCGCTCGAGGCACCGCTCGACCTCAGCCATCCCGATCAGAGTCAGCGCCCCTTCATCATCATGATCGCCGGGGTGAATGGCGCGGGCAAGACAACCTCCATCGGCAAGCTCGCCAAGCAGTTCCAGAACGAAGGCCACGGTGTTCTGCTTGCCGCCGGCGACACCTTTCGCGCGGCGGCACGCGAACAACTGGCCGAATGGGGTCGTCGCAATGACGTCACCGTGATCGCGCAGGATGGGGGCGATCCGGCGGCTGTGGTGTTCGACGCCATTGCGGCAGCGCGCGCGCGCGGCATCGACGTGATGCTCGCCGACACCGCAGGGCGCCTGCCGACCCAACTCAACCTGATGGAAGAAATCGCCAAGGTGCGCCGCGTCATCCAGAAAGCCGAACCAACCGGCCCGCACGAGGTATTGCTGGTGCTCGACGCCAACATCGGCCAGAACGCCATCCAGCAGGTCAAGGCCTTCGACAAAGCTATCGGCGTGACTGGCCTCATCGTCACCAAACTCGACGGCACGGCCAAGGGCGGCGTACTCGCAGCCATCGCGCGCCAGTGCCCGAAGCCGGTGCGCTTCATCGGCATCGGCGAAGGCATCGACGATTTGCAGCCTTTCAAGGCGAAGGAATTCGTCGAGGCGCTATTCGGCTGATGCGCGTCGTCCCGCGCATTTCTCTCTGACCGCCGTCCCGCCAGCGCCGACTTTCCAATACAGGCAACCGACCTAGCGTGAACGACGACCTGATTTCGCTTTATCCGGTGCTAGCGGCATTGCCGGTGGATTTGCGGCGGCAAGTAAGCGCCACGGTTCAATTCGTCAAGGTTCCGGCGGGAGCCATCCTGTTCGACGAACAGCAGCCCTGCCAGGGATTCCCCTTCATTCTTGAGGGCGCGATACGTGTCGTCAAGGCCGCCGCCAACGGGCGCGAGTTGCCGCTCTATCGGGTGCTTCCCGGTGAAAGTTGCATTATTACCTCGAGTTGTCTTTTGGGCCATGCCGCCTACAACGCACGCGGCACCACCGAGGGTGCCACCACGCTGGCCCTGTTGCCACGCGAATTGTTTAATGCCTTGCTCGGCGAACCGGTGTTCCGAGATTTCGTGTTTGCCCTGTTTTCGGAGCGTATGGCCGATTTGATGCAGTTGGTCGAAGAGGTGGCATTTCAGAAGCTTGACCAGCGCCTGGCCGCCCTGTTGTTGGGCAAAGGCCGCGTCGTCAGCGTGACACATCAGCAACTCGCCGATGAACTGGGCAGCGTGCGCGAAATCGTCAGTCGCCTGCTGAAGAACTTCTCCGAACAAGATCTGGTGCGCCTGGGGCGGGAACAGATCGAGATTCTCGATCCCGCGCGTCTGCGTCAGATCACCACGGGTGGCTCCGTGACTTAGGTTACAGACCGGCGCATCCGCAACCGCTAACATAGCGTCCATCATCACTACACCCCAAGGAGCAAACCATGAAACTAAACGTCGGCGGCATTGACCGCATTCTTCGTGTTGTAGCCGGTCTCGGTCTGGTGGGCTGGGCTGCCATGGGCGGTCCGGTATGGGCCTGGATCGGCGTGGTACCGCTGGCCACCGGTACGATCGGATTTTGCCCTGCCTATCCGCTGATTGGCATGAACACCTGTTCGATGAAGAAGGAGGGCTAAGCCTCCCGCCGACTCAGCGCCCGCAGCAAGATCGCAAACAGCTCGTCGGGGTTGAATGGCTTGATCAGAAAGTCGTTCATCCCTGCCGCCAGGCACTGCGCCTTATCCTCTGCAAAGGCATTGGCGGTCATGGCGATGATCGGGGTGTCCCGATAGCCGGGAAGCTGACGTATCCGCCGCGTCGCCTCAATTCCGTTCAGTTTCGGCATCTGCATGTCCATGAAGATGGCCGCGTAGCGGTTCTTTTGCGCCAGGGCGACGGCCTCGGCACCATCCTCCGCCGTGTCCGCGAGCAGATCGACATCTTCAAGCTGCATCAGGGCAACTTCCCGATTGACCGGTTCATCATCGACCACCAGAATGCGCTGGCCGGCGTAGTGTTGCCGGAGTTCCGCTTCGGCATCGACTGCCGTTGCCGGCAGTGTAGCAACTGCCTCCGTGCTCTTCTTCAGTTTCACGGTAAACCAGAAAGTACTGCCCTTGCCTGCCGTACTGTCAGCGCCGACTTTTCCGCCCATCAGTTCGGCCAGGCGCTGGGTGATCGCCAGGCCGAGTCCCGTGCCGCCGTACTTGCGGGTCATTGAATTGTCGGCCTGCTCGAAGGCGTTGAAGAGCCGCGCCATGGCTTCGGGGGTGATGCCGATGCCGGTGTCGCTTACCTCGAAGCGCAGCCGTACCGATTCGGCGGTTTCCTCCTGCATGAGAACGCGCAAGGTCACCTTGCCCGTCTCGGTGAACTTGACGGCGTTGGTGGCGTAGTTGAGTAATGCCTGCTGTAGCCGTGTCGGGTCACCCACCAGGTTGTGTGGCAAGTGCTCGGTCTCGATTAGCAGGTGGATGCCCTTGGCTTTGACTCGCTCCGACAGGATGGAACTGACATTGGCCATCAGACTGCTGACGACGACTGGCGCTTCCTCCAAGGTAAACTTGCCGGCTTCGATCTTCGAGATGTCGAGGACGTCGTTGATAACCGACAACAGGTGTTGGGCGGAGGCGTCGATGGTGTCGAGGCGTTTTGCCTGCTGCGGTGATACACCTTCGCGGCGCAATATGTTGGCCATGCCGATGATGCCGTTCATCGGCGTGCGTATCTCGTGCGACATGTTCGCGAGGAAGGCGCTCTTGGCGATGTTGGCCGATTCGGCGGTCACGCGCGCCTGCCGCGCCTCGTCGATGGCTGCCACGAGATGCCCGGCAAGTTGGTTGACGTCGCGGACCAACCGCCCGATCTCGGTCCGGTCATGTCCCGCTGGAATCGCCAGACGGTCGCCGGCGGCGGGATCCATGTAGTGCAGATTGAGAGAAATTCGAGTGATCGGACGCACGAAGAACACATAGAGGCTGGCGAAGATCGCGAGCGAGACCAGCAGCAGTTGCCAGAGCAACTGCTTGACGGCCAGCAGGATGTCTTCGTTGCGCAGGGTCTCAATGACCTGCGGATTCGGGTAGAGGCTGATGGCGCCGATGGTCTTGCCGGCACTAAATGGGGAGACGACATTACGCTCGAGCGGCTGTATTGTGGCCGGCAAAGCGACGTCGACGGCACCCGGCTTGAATTCGTTGGCCAGTTGCACACCTTCGGCCGTGATGATGACGCGCAGGATCTCGGAGTTGCTGAGCAGGCCTTGCGCGACCTCCTTCGCCAAGTCCTTGTCATTGAGAAAACAGACCGTCTTGACCGTGGCCTGCACGGTGTCGAGCAACTGCAGCAGGCGCGTGTCGAGCATCTGCGCTGCACGCTGGCTGGTTGCGTAGGTCGTGTAGCCGATCGACCCGATGCTGGCGACAACCAAGGCCAGCAGGGTGACGAAAAGTGAACGCAGCAGGATGCCGCTGACGGGCACCTTGCTCACGTTGTCGGCCTGTAGCAAGAAAGGTGCGCCATCAAGGGGGTAGCGAGAACACGACCCGGACCTTGGCATCCGTCGCATCGCGCTCGATATAGCCGATGCCGCCGGGGGTAGCGAGGATGTGATCAATGACCTCGCGCATATTGCTTGCCTGCACCGGCGGTCGCGTCTTGCCCGAAAAGTACAGGCGCGACCAGTAGGCGTTGATCTCTGAAGGGTTCTTGTCGACCAGCTTGCGGTAGAAGGTGGCGCGCAACTCGCCCGTGGCCGGCTGGTCGATCGGCACGGCGGCAATGCCCGTCGGCAGCCGGCGATGCCTGCCGAGGAAAATGTTGATGACCTCATCCTGAGTCAGTTGTGTGACAGCCGATTTCGCATCGACAATCACGACCAGCTCGGCCAGCGCCGGACGGCCGGTCAATAATGCAACAGCCGCCAGGAGGAGAAATCTGATCGATGGGCGCATGTCGGCCTAGAAGGCGAAATCGACGGTAACGCTCATGACGTTCATGCGCCCGCCCCATTGCACGGCGGGCCCCCGGAACGGAAAGACGGAATCCTGCGCCCCCCGCACGGCATCGAGCTGCACCTTCATGGCCATGTTGCGATGGAAATCCCAGCGTGTGCCGAGGGTCACGGTGTGCTGGTCCATGTGCGGGATGGTAAGCAGGCCGTTGGCCACGGCGGCGAGTTCCGGCGGCAGCGGCGTTGTGATTGACTTCGGTGTCGACTTCACTTTCGAATAACCGACATAGGGCGTGAATTCGCTGAAGCGGTACGAGCCGATGACAAAGGCCGAACGGCTGTCTTCGTAGGATGATGACTCGTGACGGATGCGTCCGTACATCGCCTGGACGCGCAGCGGTCCCTTGTCGTAGACGGCGCCTATGGAATTGAATTTCGACGTCTTGTCAATCGTCGTCAGCTCGGGGACCAGCGTCGTGATGTCGGGTGGCGGAAACGGGGCGAACACCGGTGCAAGTAACGGCGCCACCAGCGCATTCAGTGGCAGTTCGTGGGACGAGAATCTGGCCTCGGCATGCCCGGCGCGGAACTGCCACGGCCCCAAGGAATAATCGATGTGGCCACCCATCAGGCGCGAACCATCGAGGTTCCATGTCACCGGTTCAGAAAATGCCGTCGTTTCAGGCGAGTGCCCGTAGAAAAGCTTGGCACGAATGATTCCGCTGCCGAGGCTGGTACCGGCACTGACATCGGCACCATCGAAATAGCTGAAGATCAGCGGCACGAAGAAATCAGGTGGTGGCCGCACCGTCGGGTTTGAGTAGCCGATCAGCCGGGAGTCGGACAGCATGTAGAACTCGGTACCCAGGCGCCCGAGCCGGGCCTGCACGTCTGGAGAAAACTCGTGGCTCAGGAAGGCCCACGAGACTTCCGGCTTGAACGAGCCGTCGTAGCGGTAACGGCTAACTATCTGGATGACGCCTTCGGTCTGGCTGCCGAGTTTCAGGTTAGCCTGCGCCCCGAGCACGGAATCTATCTTGCCGGACCAGCCCTTGGTCAGGCCGCGTGGTTGCGACAGGTCGCGTACATACTCGGCGGTATCGCTGCTCGAGCGTGCCAGCCCCAAAGTGCCAAAGCCATGCAGCGACAGTGGCGACTCGCTGCTGACGACCGATTCTTCTGCGTGGCAAGGTACGGCGAAAAGCAGTCCTGCCAAAAGCCAGAGAGTGTTTTGCTTCAATAAATGTGCGGAAATATTCAACATGAGCAGCCCGTACCCAAGCCCATCCGGCGATGCGATACGAAACGCCCGGATGACGAACTATCGATCATCGCGATTCTCCACTGCTTCGTTAGTCTGGTCAATCGAACTAAA